>CAIOLZ010000471.1 GCA_903859265.1 uncultured beta proteobacterium | reverse complement strand
CGATCGGGCGGCGGATTAATCCTTGAAATTCCAGTTGTTCCAGTGCCCCGTGGTAGTACTGCCAACTCTCTAAACGCAGTCGGGTAATACTCTGCGCTTCTTCCAACTGGGCCCAAAGAAATGCGGCGATCAACTCTCCTGGCAAAAACGAAGAGCCGACGTCTTGCCATGTGTATTTGTCCACTTCGCCGCGAAAGAAGCGACTGCGATCGGTACCCTTTTCCCGTATTACTTCCGCACGCAAGGCCAATTCCGGATCATTCACCAGCAAGGCTCCGCCTTCGCCTGAAATCACATTTTTAGTCTCATGAAAACTCAATGCACCCAGGTCACCCAAACTGCCAAGTGCGCGGCCTTTGTAACTTGACATGACGCCTTGGGCCGCATCCTCCACGACGCGCAGTCCGTGCCTGCGCGCAATGGCGATAATCGTATCCATCTCACAGGAAACCCCGGCGTAGTGCACCACGGCGATGGCTTTGGTGCGTGGCGTGATTGCGGCCTCGATCAGCCGCTCGTCTATGTTCAAAGTATCTTCCCGGATATCTACAAACACAGGCACGCCGCCCCTCAAAACAAATGCATTGGCGGTAGATACAAAGGTGTAGGAAGGCATGATGATTTCGTCGCCCTCCCGTATATCCAGCAACAGGGCGCACATCTCCAAAGCTGCTGTGCAAGAGTGCGTCAACAGTGCTTTTTTGCAATTTGTAGATTGCTCAATCCACGCATGGCAGCGTTTTGTAAATGGACCGTCGCCTGCCAAGCTGCCATTGAAATGGGCCTGCGCAATGTAGTACAGCTCTTTACCAGTCATGTGAGGCCGGTTGAATGGAATTCGCTGGTTCATAGTCATCTCGGGGATATGCGATGGGTACCTGGAATGATGAAGTTGTCCGGAATAATCGCGCTTTCACCCAAGCTTTTCATGGAGTGCCTCCTATCGTAGTCGGCACGCGCCATTTTGGCTTGCGACCGCAAGATATCGGGTGTCAGGCTACGGAAAACACTTCGCAAATCTTCGGCTGTTCGCCACCGCAAACACTGTTCGTAACAATAGTGCGACGAACTTCTGACCGGATTTTCAGTGTCTTCAAAAATAAGTACTGGGATACCACAGCCTTTGGTCTCCACGATTCCTTTTGGGCCGCAGACTGGAAACGAGGAAATACACAGTTGTATGGCACTGGATTTCAAATACTGCCAAAGGCTGCTGACCAGTCCAACGTAAATGAATCTCTTCGCATCCAGTCCGCTGTCCGAAATCCGTCGGGCAATCGCCAGCAGGCGTTCCTCACTCAAATCCCCGATGTGATAGTGATCACCGGGCAGCATAGAGAGCCGCACAACCAATATCTCCTCATAGTCAATTCCATGTTTTCCATCGAACTTGCGCGCGCTACCGTGGCTGCAGGTATGTAACGCTTCACCTGCCAACCACTCGCGCCAGGGCCTTACCCCAAAGTCTTGGGCGGCAAGTGGCCAATAGAACATTCCACGGCCCGTTGCCTTCGAAACGGTCTGGGCTGAGAAATAATTCAAACCTATCAGTACGTACCAAGGAATATGCAAACCCAGCGTGAAGGTATCAGCGTGATGAACGTTGATAATTTGCGGGGCACAGTCCGCAGTGAGGGCGCAATAGACAACCGTGTCATATTGGTGTGTGACGAGAATAATCCGGTGGGGTTTGCGCTTCTGTATATAGCTACGCAATATCAAGACTTTTTCGAGCAGTGTCGCGGCCTGAAGCGGATGGACCGGTACATTTTCTGGCAGGGCTTGCCTTAGCTTGTGAAAAAAGTCGGGAGTCTGGGCACCACCCCCAATCAGAGTTAAAAGAAGTTCTTTGCGCTCAGAACGGTCTACATGGATGAGGTCCAGCAACAATGGCGTGTGACCGCCATGCCCCCAATAGAGGTCCGTTGCTATGTACAAGGTCAGCCCTTTGTCCACCGGTTCCGCGGGTGTTGCGCTTGGATAGGCCATTGCAATGGCTGCAGCAGCTTTGGCACAAACAGCGTCCAACGCCGCATTGCCCGTCAAATTACCCTGATCCGCAGCATCGCCCGAACGTGCAATCGCATCCACCGCCAGCGCGTTCAAGACAGCCTCGAACTGTTGCTCGTCCAGCGCTTTTTGTAGCGAAGGTAAAAAAGTGGCGAGGTCGTTCATAGATCAACCCCCGCATTCTTCAGCAAATCAACCCTCGCCTGCTGGGTTTGTATGTCTGGCGCCGGATGCCGCCTGTAAAGCTCCATCATCACCGAAGCAGTCAAATCATGGCGCGAATTCCCACGTCGCATATTTTCTGGCGCATCCGCCAGGCTTTTGTGAACATTAACGGTAGCGCCGGGTACATGAACCGGATTGTGGTTTTTCAGGCACTGCAACAAAAAGTCCCAATCCTCATAAATCTCCAACGTCGTATCAAAGCGCAGCCCCTTCACCACATCACGGTGGTACACAAGGCAGCTGTTGGGTATGCGGTTGAGT
>CAIOLZ010000470.1 GCA_903859265.1 uncultured beta proteobacterium | reverse complement strand
GGCTTTTTGGGCGACGTCAACCTCTTCCATGGTCGCGCGCACGAGGGTCAGATGCTGATTGGTGAAGACCGCCACGGGCTGCGCCTGGACATTCCCGAGCATGGCAGCGCGCAAGACGCCAAGGCCTTTGCCTATGTCCGTCCGCACGACCTTGATGTGCGCCGCTATGTGGCGGGTGAAGAAGGCAAGCTCAACGGCTATCAGCAGCAGCGCGGCATTCCGGCCAAGCTGGTGCGCTCGATTGTGGTCGGACCTATCGCGCGCCTGGAACTGTTGCCGCTGGATGCATCGGCAGCGGGCAGTGGCGACATCATCGAGGCCCATATTGGCGCACAGCAATTTCACGACCAGGCCTATGTCGAGGGCGAGACGCTGGTACTCACACCACGCAAAGCGCGGGTTTTCGTAGCTTAGGCGGTACGTCGCGCGTTCATTGGCCTTTCAACCCAACACAGGGTGTTGGCTCTTCACGCTCCATCTCATGCCACCGCAACTTGTTCGTGCCTTTCCCCTGCTGTTTGTAGTGCTGTGGTCAACCGGCTTCCTGGGCGCGCGGTTGGGGTTGCCCCATGCGCCCCCGCTGACGTTTTTGGGCATTCGCTATCTCGCCGTCATTGGCCTGATGGTCCCTGTGGCATGGTTGTCGCGCGCGCCCTGGCCGAAAGGCATGCGGGAATGGGGACATATCGGCATGGCAGGTCTTTTGATTCATGGCGTTTATTTGGGGGGTGTGTTTGTCGCCATTTCGATGGGGCTGCAAGCCGGTGTCGCCAGTCTGATCGTTGGACTGCAGCCTCTGTTGACCGCGGTAGGCGCCGGCTGGTGGCTCAAGGAAACTGTTCTCAGGCGCCAGTGGGCCGGACTCCTGCTGGGACTGATTGGAGCCGGCTTGGTGGTACAGGGGAAGTTGGGCGGAGCGTTTGGTATGGCTGCCTTGATTCCCATCACCATCGCGCTTTTGGGCATCACCACCGGCACCCTGTACCAGAAGCGCTTTTGTCCGGCTTTCGATTGGCGCACCGGCGCTGTTGCGCAGTTCATACCCACCGCAATGGTCACCCTGCTCGCTGCGCAATTTACTGAAGCCGGCCCGATCGACTGGAATGGCGAACTGTTTTTTGCGCTGGGATGGCTGGTATTGGTGCTCTCGGTGGGCGCAGTCAGCCTGTTGAACTGGCTGATCCGGCAAAGCAGCGCGGTCAATGTGGCCAGCCTGTTTTATCTGGTACCCCCTACCACCGCACTATTTGCGTGGCTGATGTTTGGCGAAACACTGTCGCTTGTGGCGCTAAGCGGCATGGTAGTAGCGGTGGTAGGCGTTTACCTGGCGCGCAAGTAGAAAACCCAGACTGGCCCGCCCGTCAAGTCCAGAGATCCAGCGGGGGGTCAGCAATCACCGCGCGCAGAATGTCCGAGCGCGATATGAAACCGTGCACTTGCCCCTGCTCATCGACTACCGGCAGTCCGGGCAATCCGGTGTCCAACATCACACTCGCCACACGCCGGATATCCGTGTCCGGGGCAACGGCAGGCAGCGGCGTCGTCATCACATCAACCACCCCCTGCGCCAGCCAGGCCTTCCAGACCAGCACATGGGTATCCGGGCCCGGCAGCCGCTCGGAGCGCATCAGGTCCGCGCGTGACAGCAAGCCCACCAGCATACCCCTGGCATCCACCACCGGCGCCTGGCCCAACTGACGCTGGGCCAGCACCGCCCAGGCCTGCTCCACATTGAACTGGTCGGAAATTGTGACCACCTCGGGCGACATCAGGTCACTGACGCGGCTCAGCGGATGGCGATTGATTTCGGGACTGGCGGTTTGCACATACGCAGCCAGCGCGCTACGGTGGGCGAGGTCACGATCTGGCGCATCCGGATAGACCGAAAACGCCGGTCTTGTTCTGCCAGCCGCTGGTTTGCCCTGGGGCGCGGCAGAACGACCCCGGCTGATCGCCGAGACCGGTCCGATTTTTTGGAGTTCCTCCAGGGATCCGCGAAACTCGCGTCCTGACTTGCCGTAAATCGAGAACATGCCGCTCTCCTTTCTGGTCACCCCGTCAGGGCAAACTAAGCCGGATTGGACAGGAAAAGTTCCTGCAAGTCACTTAAAAAATCAAAGCCGCGCTCGGTTGGCCTGACCCTGGAGAAGTCACGTTCAATAAGGCCTTTTTGCTCCGCCACCAGCAGCGCCGGTTCAATCGACGTGAGCGCCAGGCCGGTACGTTCGGTGTAATCGCGCAAGCCAAAACCATGGCGCAGTCGCAGTGCGTTGAGCATGAATTCAAATGGCAGTTCCGAGCGGCTGACCTCTTCTTCCTGTGCCAGAGCGTTGCCTGCCAGCGCATGGTCCATGTACAGCCGCGGCTCCCGAAAACGCACCTGGCGCACCACGCGGTGGGCAAAACTGAGCTTGCTGTGCGCGCCCGCACCAATGCCCAGGTAGTCACCAAACTGCCAGTAGTTGAGGTTATGCCGGCAACGGTGGGCGTCGCGCGCATAGGCCGACACTTCGTAGCGGCCAAGCCCGGCAGAGTGCGTCAGCTCGGTGATGCGGTCCAGCATGGCGTAGGCCACATCCTCATGCGGGATGGATGGCGGATATTTCGCAAAGTAGGTATTGGGTTCGATCGTCAGGTGGTAAATCGAAATGTGCGGCGGATTGAACTGCAGGGCGGTTGCCATGTCCTGCCCGACGTCGGCGAGCGTTTGTCCGGGTAGCGCATACATGATGTCCAGGTTGAACGTATCGAACGCCGTCGCGGCTTCTTCCACCGCGGCCAGTGCCTGGGCGCGGTCGTGCACCCGGCCAATGGCCTGGAGATGCAGGTCGTTGAAACTTTGCACGCCAATCGACAGTCGCGTCACGCCCGCACTGCGGTAGGCCCTGAAGCGGTCTTTCTCAAAGGTGCCGGGATTGGCTTCCAGCGTAATTTCACAATCGGGCGTGAGCTTCAGGCGGGCGCGGATATCACCCAGCAAACGGTCAATGGCGGCTGGTGAAAACAGGCTCGGCGTGCCGCCACCGATAAAAATGCTCTGCACCGTGCGGCCCCAGATGAGGGCGAGCGACGCCTCCAGATCAGCCACCACCGCATCCAGATAACGCGCCTCAGGCAGCGCGTCACGCGCCATTTCGTGCGAATTGAAATCGCAATACGGGCACTTCTTGAGACACCACGGCAAATGCACGTAAAGGCTCAGTGGTGGCAACGCCGCAAGCTGCAACGTGCCTGGACGCATGTAGTGCTGCACGTCTTGCCTGACTACCGGACTGGGCGCACTGCCGGATGGCGCCGGGTTCGGCGCGATCGGAATCACCCGACCGGCTCCTTGTCCGACAAAAACCAGCGCTCGCGCATCTGCGCCACCATCGCCCGCGCCGCACGGCCCCGATGGCTGTTGGCGTTTTTGACCGCCGGCGGCAACTGCGCAAAGGTCATGCCGAATTCTTCAATCCACATGACCGGGTCGAATCCAAAACCGTTATCGCCCAGCGGCACCCGGGTGATCAGCCCCTGGGCGCGGCCCATCGCAATCAATGGTTCCGGGTCGTCCGGCGAGCGCACTGCCACCAATGTGCTCACCAGCGCAGCGCGCCGGTCATCGATGTGCTCCATCTGCTCCAGCAGGGCGGTGACATTGTTGTCGTCGCCTTTGGAATAACCAAACCGGGTGGCATAAAAAGCAGTGTCCACGCCCGGCAATCCACCGAAGGCTTCTACGCACAATCCGGCGTCATCGGCCAACGCCGGAAGTCCGGTGTGCCGTGCGGCATTGCGCGCTTTGGTCAAAGCGTTTTCGACAAAGGTTCTATACGGTTCGGCCGCTTCGGGCACGCCCAATACGCTTTGCGCCACCAAACTGCAGCCCAGCGGCGTGAACAGCGCCTGAAGCTCTGCGAGCTTGCCCTGATTGTTGGAGGCCAGGACGATTCTCATGCGCGCGTTGACAATGGTTCCGCTTAATGACCGGCAAGCGCCTGTTGCTGCGCGTGCATCAATTCGGAAATGCCCT
>CAIOLZ010000469.1 GCA_903859265.1 uncultured beta proteobacterium | reverse complement strand
CGAAGACTGCGGACAAGCAGCAGGCGCCCTCCAAGAAAGCGGCCAAGAAACGGCGTTGACATGCATTGGCTCGGGTGGGCCGTTGGTGATCGGTCACAACGCTCTGGCCAATGCGAATGCGGTAAGCCTGCCGAGCCGCACGGCGTCCCAGGAGTCGGCAATGTGTCCGTGGCGATAAACCGATTCGCTGGCTGCGTCCAGAGCGGTTTTTCCGTTCGCGAAGTTGGCACCTATCAGTCCGGCAAGCACGTCGCCGGTTCCGGCAGTGGCCAGCTGGCCGTTGCCGGTGGGGTTGATCCAGGGCACTTGCCCGTACGCTGCGACGACGCTCCCCGAACCTTTGAGGACCACTGTGGCCCGGTATTCATCCGCCAGTTTCTGTGCCGATCGGATACGGTCGGACTGCACATCCGACGTGCTGATGCCGAGCATGCGCGCCGCTTCCAGCGGATGCGGAGTCAGCACCGTGGTCTGCGGCGTGCGCATCGCGACCAGTTTTGTGAATGCCGGGTTGTTGGCAAGGTGATTGAGTCCATCGGCGTCAATGACCAGCTTCGCCGCGCCCCGAATCAAATGCTCCAGGTGTTGTGCGATTGCTTCACCGCCGCCGCAACCGGCCACAACCGTCATGGCGGACAGATCGAGTTCATTCCAGGGTTTGAACATCAATTCAGGCAACCCGACGTTGGTGTTGGAAACGCTGCCATCCAACAGGCTGACATAGACCCTGCCGGCACCGCCGTGCAACGCGGCGGTGCCGGCCAGAATGGCAGCGCCGGCCATCGCGGGCGCCCCGCCCACAATGACTACGTCGCCGAAATTGCCCTTGTGGCTGCTGTGCGCCCGGGTCTCGGGCGGCGCAGCGCCGATCAGGTGGGCAAAGGCAGGCACCGCGATGGTGTTGCCAAGGGCGTTGAACCAGATTTCACCGGCCGCATCGCGTCCCTGACCGGTAAAAAGGCCGGGCTTGAGCGACAGCAGGCTCAGCGTGAAATCCGCCTTGACGTGAAGGTCACTGGCGGCACCTGTATCGCCGTTGAGGCCGCTCGGAAGGTCCACGGCAATCCGCGGTGCGCCACAGGCGTTCATGGCCCGTATCCAAGCGGAGTGCGCCGGACTAAAGGGGCGCAGGGACCCGATACCAAACAGGCTGTCGATGCAGGCATCCCAGCGCGCGGGAATATCCGCTCTGATTTCGATGTCCAGACTTTGTGCCAACGACCTTGCGGTGACTGCGTCGGGTGGCGCCGAGGCCGGAGTCAGGTAGAAAATGACGGGCGTTTTGCCCCATCGTTTAAGCCAGCCGGCGGCGGCAAAGCCGTCTCCACCGTTGTTGCCCGGACCGCAGGCCATCCAGAAAACCTGCGCATGGGGCGCAACTGCCAGCGCCAGTTGTGCCACCGCCAGACCGGCGAGCTGCATGAGGCTCTCTGCGCCGGGCTGGCTATTGCACAGCGCCTCTAACCGGCGCGTTTCGGCAGCATTGTGAAGCGGCCGTGCCGCCAGATTTCTGGCGCGATGGGCCGGGAGCACGCGCTCAGAACTCGATGACATCGCCCTCCCGGGCCAGCCGTATGTCCATCCCCGCGCAAACATCGTGATTGGCGGCCATTGCCTCTGCAAAAACCTGCTCCAGCGCGTCATCACTGCGCGTCGGTTCATGGTGCGTGCAGACCAGCACTTTAGCGTTTGCAGCCTTGGCCAGCGCGATGCTGCTGCTGAAAGTCCCATGGCCCCAGCCGCGTTTGGTGGCGTATTCCAGGTCGGTGTAGGAGCTGTCGGCGATCAGCACATCAACGCCTCGCACTGCTTCCAGAATCGACTGGTTCTTTTCCTCTACAAAAACCTGATAGTCGGCAAATTGCTCGTCATCCGGCGCATAGATGTTGTACGGCGGCTCATGGTCACCGGTGAAGAAAACAGACTTTCCATTGCAATCGATTCGGTACCCGAAGTCGATAACGGGGTGGCTCAGCAAACATGGCGTCACGCTGGCCGAGCCCACCTTGGCGGTCTCCTGGGGCATCAAGGTGACGTATTCGATCCGCGCTTTCAACTCGGCTTCACGAACGGGAAAGAAGCTGTATTGCAACTGCACGTCCATGACCTGCTCAATACCTTTGCCGGATACCGGATCAAAGCCGCCATGCAGACGCAGCGTGTTGCCGGGAATGAAGTTGGGAATGAATAGTGGCAAACCCTGAATGTGGTCCCAATGGGAGTGGGTAATCAGGATGTTGGCGGTGACTGGAAGTTCGGCGAGCAGGGCCTGCGACAAGGCAAATATTCCAGTGCCCGCATCCAGAATGAGAAGTTCATTGTTGTCGGTGCGCACCTCGATGCAGGTCGTATTGCCGCCATACCGGACCGTTTTTGGACCGGGCACTGCGATCGACCCGCGGACGCCCCAAAATTTGACTTTCATGGTTTGTGCCCTCAAAGCTTGGCAAAAATTTTCGCTTCTTCAAACACCTCGTCCAACTTGCCCATGGACGCGATTACCTCGTCGAGGGTCCCGCCAAGGCGTTTTTGGACGCTTTGCGGGAATTCGTCAAATACCGGATTGCCGCCAAATCCGAAGCTCAGTTTCTTGCAGATCTGGTTGGCACCAAACACACAGGCAATCATGTCAGTGTCCCTGAAATTGGAAAGGTGCTGGTAACGGATGGTTTCAATCAGCGCGGGGGCGAAACGCCATTTTTCAACCAGCATTGCACCCACCACCACATGGTCGGCCCCGATGACCTCCTGCAGTGCTGCGTGCAATGATGAATTTGCGGATTGGGATTTTTGCAAAGCCAATCTGAATTCATCCGGCATGAACTGTGCGAAGACGACCTTGCCGAAATCGTGCAGCAAGCCCGCGATGAAACAATCGTTGGGATCTGCATCAATCACTTTGGACGCTAATTTTTTGGCCAGACCAGCGGTTGCCAAAGAGTGCAAAAGATACTGCTGAATATCGAAGCCGGACGCATTGTCCTTGGGAAGCATGCCAATCGCCGCAATGCTCAAGGCAAGATTCTTGATGGTATTGAAGCCCATATACACCACCGCATGCCCGACCGAAGTGATTTGTTTGGGCAGACTGTAGTAGGCGGAATTAACGACTTTCAGGACTTTCACGGTCACCACGGGATCCTTGTCAATCACATCGACCAGGTCTTTGGGCGTGCTGTTGACGTCGCGCGTGAGCTCCAGAATACGCTGCACGCTTTTTGGAAACGCCGGCATTTTTTCGACCGCGGCGGTAAGTCTGAGAGAAAGTTCTGGTCCCATAGTCAGCGTGCGTAGTTTTTACCCATTGTGTCAGCCTCCTGTAGCGTATCAAAGCGGTTTTTAGGGGTTAAAAACGCCCAACACGGAATGGCGCTTCGTCAACACCACACTTGCGCCCCGCGATCTGGTCGGCAATCAATTGCGCTGAGCCGCAGGCCATGCCCCAGCCGTTGAGCCCGTGTCCGGTATTGATGTACAGGCCCGGCACGGGGGTCGGTCCAATGAAGGGTAAGGCATCCATGCTCAAGACGCTTTGGCCGCCCCAAAATTGCGCGCCTTGCGGTCCTTGGGAGAGTTGTGCGGCGCCTGGAAAATAGCTTTGCAGCGTCCGATACAACTGGTCCTGAATTTTTTTTCTGGCGCCGGCGGACGGTTTTCCGATCACGCTGCCCGCGGTAAGCCGCACTCTTGAACCGATGCGGGCAATGCCGACGTTGGCGCGCATATCGAAAATTGCATTGCGCGGCCCGTTGAGTGGCTCACGCATGGGCGCGCTGAGTGAATAGCCCTGTAACGTGACGCAGGGCAACCTGATTTTCAGGCTCGCCAGCAAGGTGTTGGCTTCTTGTCCGGTGCACAACACCACGCGATCGAATTGGCCCGGGGGGTCGATTGCCGTGGTCTGCAATTCCAGGCGCTGCCCGGACTTGATGGCGTTCACCGTGGTGTTTAGGACAAACCGCGCACCAAGTTGGGCGGCCCTTTCTTTGAGCAATTGTGAAAACTGACGGCAATTTCCGATGCGGTCATCGGGAAACAAAACCGCCGACTGTATGGCAACTGCACTGCTCATACCGGGCTCGAGCGCCCGTGCCTCCTCGGCGGTCAGTATCTGGTGGGTTACGCCGAGCTCCTTGAGTACGGCGAGTTTGGGCCGATGGCTTTCGAGATCGGCTTCGGATGCACACAAATCGAGTTGTCCAGAACCGCTTTCAAACTCAATTTTCTGGTCGTTGCAGATCGCATCCATACGCTCTAGGCTGTGCACAGCCAAAGCGCAAGCCGCCTTGACTCTGTTTTGAAAAAAACCGTCGGAACTTGCGCCACTCCATCCGATAAACCATCGCAAAAGGCTGGGGTTTACCGCAGCTGTGGCGGGCAAAATGTCCAGGTTCCTGAAAAACCGCACCAGCGCCCCCGGACCCGGCCAAGCAGCGTGCGACAAAGGTTGTGTGAGGCTGGCCGCCATTGCGCCTCCGGTGGCAAAACTGGCAACTTCTGCGACCGACGCGCATTTTTCAAATACCGTGACTTCGTGACCATCCAGGGCAAGCTCGTACGCCGTCGTAACCCCTAAAATGCCTGCGCCGACTACCGCAATTTTCATGAAAAATCCAAAAAACTAGAATTGTTATCTGCAGAAATTCCTGTTTCTGTTTGAATCCCTGCAATATTGTTAAAAACAATAGATTTTTAGAGTGGAACTGGCGCATTGCAGCGCTCACAGGCCAACCCCGTCAAAGCGAGCATGTTAAACTCTCAAGGCTGTGCAGATGGCGAATCCTCGCCGTCCACAGTTAATCGCAAACCGGTCGTGCCAAGGTGTTGCAAGTCGAAAAAGTTTAGCTTCTTTGATTTGCAATTTGCTGACCGGATTTAAGACCTAACCTTTGGAGAAATTTATGGCAGTAACCATGCGTGAAATGCTCGAGGCTGGCGTCCATTTCGGACATCAGACCCGTTTCTGGAACCCCAAGATGGCGCCGTTCATCTTCGGTCACCGCAACAAAATCCACATCATTAATCTTGAAAAATCGCTTCCCATGTTCCAGGACGCGGCGAAGTTCGTACGCCAGCTCTCGGCCAAGCGCGGAACGATTTTGATGGTCGGCACCAAGCGCCAGGCCCGCGAAACCATCGCAGCCGAAGCGCAGCGCGCTGGCGTTCCTTACGTTGACCAGCGGTGGTTGGGTGGAATGCTGACCAACTTCAAAACGGTCAAGACGTCGATCAAGCGCCTCAAGGATATGAAGGTTCAGCAGGAAGCTGGCCTCGACGCCATGAGCAAAAAAGAGCAGTTGATGTTCGCCCGCGAGCTGGAAAAGCTGGAAAAAGACATCGGTGGTATTCAGGATATGACGACCTTGCCGGACGCGATCTTTGTGATCGATGTGGGCTACCACAAAATCGCCATCGCCGAAGCCCGCAAACTGGGTATTCCCTTGATTGGTGTTGTGGACTCCAACCACTCCCCTGAAGGCATCGACTACGTGATTCCCGGCAACGACGATTCCTCCAAGGCTGTCACTTTGTACGCCCGCGGTATTGCGGACGCAATTCTCGAAGGCCGTGCCAATGCAGTGGACGATGTCGTGAGAGCCGTTTCTGCGGAAAGCGAAGACGAATTTGTGGAAGTGAGCGAAGCTGCTGCCTGATTGGACAGACGCACGGAAAAGGGGGCTTCGTGGCCCCTTTTTTTTAGATTTTTATTAAATTTTGAACTGATTACGGAGATTTGAAGATGGCTGCAATTACCGCGAGCATGGTTGCTGAACTGCGTGGCAAAACCGATGCCCCGATGATGGAATGCAAAAAGGCCTTGACCGAGGCCGAGGGCGACATGGTCAAGGCCGAAGAGTTGTTGCGGGTCAAGCTCGGAAGCAAGGCCGGTAAAGCGGCGGCCCGTGTTACTGCCGAAGGTGTGGTGGTGAGCTGTATCAAGGACGGTGTGGGGTCGCTGCTGGAAGTCAATTGCGAAACCGATTTCGTTACCAAAAACGACAGCTTCCTGGCCCTGGCCAATGCCGCAGCGCAATTGATCGTGAGCCACAACCCCGCCGACGTCGCCGCCCTGTCGGCGCTGCCGTACAGCCAGGACGGCTTCGGGCCGACCCTGGAAGACGTGCGCAAGGGATTGATCGGCAAGATTGGCGAGAACATGACGTTTCGCCGGTTCAAGCGGTTTGCATCCGGATCCAAGCTGGCCTCCTATTTGCATGGCACACGCATCGGTGTGGTCGTCGAATTTGAGGGCGACGACGTGGCTGCCAAGGATGTCGCCATGCATGTGGCCGCGATGAAGCCAGTGGCTCTGTCCAGCGCTGATGTGCCGGCTGAGCTCGTGGAGCGCGAGCGCTCGGTGGCTGCTGCGAAGGCGGCGGAAGATGCTGCCGTGGCGGTGGCTGCCGGAAAGCCCGTGCAGTCGGCGGAAATTGTTGCCAAGCGCATCGACGGTGGCGTACAGAAATACCTGAAAGAGGTTTCGCTGTTCAACCAGGCCTTCGTCAAAAATGACAAACAAACGGTTGAGCAAATGCTGAAGTCGGTGTCAACCACCGTCAAGGGCTTTACGCTGTATGTGGTCGGCGAAGGCATCGAAAAGAAGGTCGATGACTTTGCCGCTGAAGTTGCCGCGCAGGTGGCTGCAGCCAAGCAGGTGGCTTGAAGGGCGCAAATTTATAGCGCCCGCCCCACCCAACCATCCGAATCAAGGGAAGTCCCAATGCAAAAAGAGAAGCCAGCTTACAAAAGGATCCTGCTGAAACTTTCGGGTGAGGCGCTCATGGGGGACGACCAGTTTGGCATCAACCGTGACACGATTGTGCGCATGGTTGATGAAGTTGCTGAGGTAACGCGGCTTGGCGTCGAAGTTGCAGTAGTCATCGGCGGAGGCAATATTTTCCGGGGTGTGGCGGGCGGCTCAGTCGGCATGGACCGGGCTACCGCCGACTACATGGGCATGTTGGCCACGGTCATGAATGCGCTCGCTCTGGGCGATACTATGAACAAGGCAGGTTTGACCGCACGCGTTATGTCGGCCA
Organism: uncultured beta proteobacterium; assembly: GCA_903859265.1. Classification (GTDB taxonomy): domain Bacteria; phylum Pseudomonadota; class Gammaproteobacteria; order Burkholderiales; family Burkholderiaceae_C; genus Allorhodoferax. The sequence continues at coordinate 2,099 of CAIOLZ010000469.1, read as the reverse complement.
TTGGCATTGAGCAGGTCGTTGAACCCTATGTGCGGCCCAAGGCACTGCAGTATCTTGAGGAGGGCAAGGTGGTGATTTTTGCGGCGGGTACCGGCAATCCATTTTTTACCACTGACACGGCAGCGGCTTTGCGTGGTGCGGAAATTGGTGCTGAAATTGTTCTGAAAGCTACCAAGGTGGATGGTGTGTACAGTGCCGATCCTAAAAAGGACCCCTTGGCGCAGCGCTATGCCAGCCTGACGTTTGACGAGGCAATGTCGCGCAACCTCGGAATCATGGATGCCGCAGCGTTTGCCCTGTGCCGGGATCAAAAGCTTCCCATCAAGGTGTTTTCAATCTTCAAACATGGCGCCCTCAAGCGCGTCGTGTTGGGTGAAGATGAGGGCACCTTGGTACATGTTTGAAAGTGCCGGGAGAAAACAATGACACTGGACGAAGTGAAAGCCAATTTGGATGTGAAGATGGAGCAATCCATTGCGGCATTTAAAAACAGCCTGACCAAGATTCGCACCGGACGCGCCAACCCGGCGCTTCTGGACACGGTGCATGTGGACTACTACGGAGCTATGTTGCCGCTCAGTCAGGTGGCGAATCTGTCGCTGCTGGACGCTCGCACCATCGGCATTCAGCCCTGGGAAAAAGGCATGGGCGCAAAGATCGAAAAGGCGATTCGCGAGAGCGATCTGGGATTGAACCCGTCGAGCATGGGTGACCTGATCCGCGTGCCCATGCCCGCCATGACGGAAGAGCGGCGCAAAGAGCTGACCAAGGTGGTCCGTGGTGAGGGTGAGAACGCGAAAATTGCAATCCGCAATGTCCGCCGGGATGCCAATGAGTCGGTGAAGAAACTGGTGAAAGAGAAACTGGCGTCCGAAGATGACCAGAAGCGTTCTGAAGCGGATATTCAAAAAATTACGGACCGCAATATTGCAGAAGTGGACAAACTGGTTGCCGCGAAAGAGCAAGACATCATGGCGGTTTAACGGCGCGCTGGCCCAGCAAACCCTTCGTTGATTGATGGCTGCAAATCCGACGATTCCCAAACATATTGCCATTGTCATGGACGGCAATGGCCGTTGGGCGTCCAAGCGATTTCTTCCCCGGATTGCGGGCCATCGCCAGGGCCTGGAGGCTTTGCGCAGAGTGGTTGCAGCGTGTGCCGAACGCGGCATCGGTATGCTCACGGTTTTCGCGTTTTCATCGGAAAACTGGAAGCGTCCGACCGAAGAAGTGTCGGGTCTGATGAGTCTGTTGGCTTTTGCCCTGACCAAGGAGATGCCGTCGCTTCAAAAAGAAGGCGTCAAATTGCGTATCGCTGGCGCAACGGAACATTTGTCGCTGAGGGTGCAGGAGAGCCTGGCCCAGGCGGAACTGGCAACGGCGGGCAACCAGCGCTTGTTGCTCAATATTTGCTTCAACTATGGCGGGCGTTGGGACATTGTTCAAGCGGCCAACCGGCTGGCTTTGACGGGGCAGCCGATTACCGAAGAGAGTTTGGCTGCACAACTTTCTCTGTCGCAGGGGATGGATCCCGATTTGATTATCCGCACCGGCGGAGAAATGCGCCTGAGCAATTTTCTGCTGTGGCAGGCGGCGTACAGCGAATTGTATTTTTCGGATATTTTGTGGCCGGACTTTGATGCTGCGTCGCTCGACGAAGCATTGCTGGCGTTTGCATCCCGCGAGCGCCGGTTTGGCATGACCACCGACCAGTTGCAGGCCGCGCCCAACTGCGTTGCGGGCTAGCCCTCCACCATGCTAAAGCAACGTGTCATCACCGCGGTTTTGTTGCTCGCGGTGCTGATCCCCTCGGTTTTGTATCCATCGGTGATCCCCTTTGGTGTGGCCAGTCTTATTTTGATGGCGTGTGGTGCCTGGGAATGGTCCAGGCTTAACGGATTTGGCCATGGCGCCGCGGTCGGGCACGGTGTGCTTTTTGCCGCAGCTTGTGCCGGCTTCTGGCTCTTCGGCGGCCTGAATTTGCCGCTGCGCATGATCTGGATTATTGGCGGTGCATTTTGGGTGCTTGCAGGTGCCTGGCTGCTCAACCGCGGTGCAGCGCGGTGGAAGCTATTGCCGCAAGCCTTGCGGCTCCTGGG
>CAIOLZ010000468.1 GCA_903859265.1 uncultured beta proteobacterium | reverse complement strand
GTGCGGGACAGAACAATATGGCCGTCCAGGATGGCACGTGCCGCGTCAGCAATCGGGTCTTGCTGGTCATCGCCCTCGGACAAAACCGTGTAAAAAGCAGTAATGGATCCAACGCCATTGAGCCCGTTTCCGCTGCGCTCCACGAGTTGGGGCAACTTGGCAAAACAGGACGGCGGATAACCTTTGGTCGCGGGTGGCTCGCCAATGGCCAGCGCAATCTCCCGCTGCGCCATGGCATAACGGGTGAGCGAATCCATCAGCAGCAAAACGTGTTTGCCCTGATCCCGAAAACTCTCGGCAATCGCGGTGGCGTAAGACGCGCCCTGCATCCGCAAAAGCGGCGGCGCGTCCGCGGGAGCCGCGACCACCACCGAGCGCGCACGCCCGTCGGCGCCCAAAATATCTTCGATGAACTCCTTGACCTCGCGTCCGCGTTCTCCGATCAGCCCGACCACGATGACATCGGCCTGCGTGTAACGGGCCATCATGCCCAGCAAAACGCTTTTGCCGATACCGGAGCCGGAAAACAACCCGATGCGCTGGCCGCGACCGATGGTCAACAGGGCGTTGATGGCACGTACGCCAGTATCCAGACATTCGCGCACCGGATCCCGGTCCATCGCATTAATGGGTTTGCGGTCCAGCGGCCTGGCTTGCACATCGGCAATCGGTCCCATCCGATCCAGCGGAAATCCTTGCGAATCGACCACGCGGCCCAGCAAACCATTGCCCAGCGGAAGTCGCAACAGGCCCGAATCAATCGCTGGCGCATCATTGGATTCATCCCGCACCCTTGGCACCGGTATGAAGGGCGCGGCCGGCGCCACGCTGGCTCCGCTGGAGAGACCATGCACGTCTCCCGCAGGCATTAAAAATGCGCGGTCGTTGGCGAAACCGACCACCTCGGCCAGCACCGGCTCTTTATGTTTGGAGCGAACCACGCACTGCGAGCCCACCGGCACCCGGATGCCATTGGCCTCCAAAACCAGCCCCGCAAGGCGCGACAGGGTGCCACGCACCTCGAGCGAGGCGTTTTGCGCCACGCTGCGCTGCGCACGGTCGAAAAAGCGTGCCCAATCCGGTGCTTCAGTGGACATCACCATGGGCCTCCCAATCGGATTCCAGCCCCAAACCGGCCACCGCGCGTTGCCAGCGGCGCTCCACCGTGCCGTCCACCACCGTTCCGGCAGATTCGACCAGACAGCCGCCTCTTGATACGGCAGGGTCCGGCAACAAAGTCAGCGCGAGGTTGGTGAATTCTTTTTCCAGCACGCCTGAAAACACATCGACGTCCAGTGGGTTCAGGCGCACCAGCGCGGCTTTGCTGTCGGAGGCCAGCATATTCAAGGCTTCGCGCACTACCGGCTGCAAGGCGTTGGGGTTGGTCGCGAGTTCATGGCGCAGCACCTGGCGTGCCAGTTCGCAGGCGAGTTCCAATGCGCCTTTGGCCAGCGCCTGCTCGGCGTCCTGCAACTGGGTTTGGGCGCTCTCGAACAGGCGCAAAAACGTGGCAGCGGCCTCGGCACCCTGTGTTGCCACAAATTCGCTGATTTGTTGCTGCCCCTCAATGGTCGCCTTGGCATGGCCCTGCTCGAATCCCGCCGCATAGCCCTCGTTGTACCCGGCCTGATGCGCGGCCTGGCTGTGGGCGCGCTCGGCGGCTTCCGCCTGGGCCTTGACTTTGGCGGCAAAGCGCAGCGACGCCTGGTCCACCGGGCTGAAGTTCCAATCGGCCACCGCATCGATCTGATCGGCCGGAATAAAGCTGGTATGGGTGCGTGACATCAAACCATGGCGTCGTCGCCACCTCCACCACCGACCACAATCTGGCCCTCGTCCGCCAGACGGCGCACGATCTTGAGAATTTCTTTTTGCTGCGCTTCCACCTCGGACAGCCGCATGGGACCGCGCGACTCCAGATCTTCCTTGAGGGTAGCGGCTGCCCGCGACGACATATTGGCCAGGATTTTGTCCTTGAGCTCGGGCTGTGCGCCTTTGAGCGCAACGATGAGCACGTCGGACGACACGTCCTTGAGCACCGTCTGAATCGCCTTGTCGTCGAGCTTGATGACGTCGTCGAACACAAACATCTTGTCCATGATCTTTTGTGCCAGGTCCGCATCGTGGCTGCGGATCGACTCGATCACGGTGCCTTCAATGGCCGTGCCCATCAGGTTGATCATCTCGGCTGCCGTTTTGATGCCCCCCAGCGAGGCCTTGCGGATCTTGTCGCCGCCGGCCAGCACCTTGAAAAGCACCTCGTTGAGGTCTTTGAGCGCGGTGGGCTGAATGCCCTCCATGGTCGCCACCCGCAGCATCACTTCGTTGCGCTGGCGTTCCGTCAGATTTTTCAAAACGTCTGCTGCCTGGTCGTATTCAAGGTGCACCAGAATGGCGGCGACGATCTGCGGGTGCTCGTTGCGCAGCAGCTCGGCCACGGACAAGGGATCCATCCACTTCAGGCTCTCGATCCCGGACACATCTCCACCCTGCAGAATCCGGTCAATCAGCAAAGCTGCCTTGTCGTCACCGAGCGCAAGCTTGAGCACGTTGCGAACATAATCGTTGGAGTTGGACACCAGCAGACTTTGTGACGCCGCAATGCCGGTGAATTTGTCCACCACATCGTCCACCTGGTCGCGCGTGAGCTGGCTGGTTTTGGCAATGGCTTCTCCGAGCTTTTGCACCTCTTTGGGTGACAAATGCTTGAACACCTCCGAGGCCTCTGCTTCCCCCAGAGACATCATCAGAATCGCAGCGTTTTGAAGTCCGTCTTCGTTTGCCATCGTCGTAGTTTGCGGCCCGGCGTCAGGCCGGTGCTTCCCCGTTGATCCATGTTTTCACAATGTTAGCCACTGCAGCAGGATTGTCACGTGTCAGCTTGCGGGCATCCTCCAGACGCATCTCCGATTGTGATGGGCCCGGTGGCGGCTCGTGGGCGACCGGGGCTGTGAGTTGTGGGCGTGCCGGGCGTTCGGCCTCTACCGCGTCGAGCTGGCCTTCCGGGCCATCGATGACCGCATAGCCATCGTTGACCCGGGTGATGGGTTGCGCCAAAGACTTCATGGCCGGCCGGATAACACCCAAAAACACCATGGCGGCCAGGGCCAGCATACCCAGCGGCCATGCGAAGCTGCGCGCAGTATCCAGTACGTCGGGTTGACGCCACAAAGGCACATCGTTGGTTTCGACTTTTTCCGCTGCGAACGGCGCATTCATAAGATTGACCGAATCGCCACGCTCCTTGTCAAAGCCCACTGTCTCGCGCACCAGAGCGGTCATTTTTTCAATTTCAGCTTCGGTCAAAGGCGTGGTGGTGGTCTTGCCTTTGTCATCGGTGGTGGTGCGGTGGTTGACCACCACGGCAGCGCTGATGCGCTTGATGAGCCCCGAAGCGCCCTTGACCACGCGCACGGTTTTGTCAACTTCGTAGTTGATGATGGATTCTTTTTTGGTGCTGGAGCCAGCGCCGGCGCTCTGACCGGCAGCAGCCAATGTTTGCGCCTGCCCGTTAATGGGAGCGCTGGACGGGGCGGGCGGCTGGTTGGTCGTCGCCCCGGGCACACCGGTCGGGGTTGCACTGGTGCTCGATCCGTTAACGCTCTCAACCATTTGCTGGCTGCGCACGGCGCTGGTGTCCGGAGTCTGATTGGGCTTGTGGGACTCGGTGGTGGACTCGGTTTGCGAGAAATCCAGTTCCGCCGTGACCTGCGCCTTAACATTTTCCTTGCCCACCAGCGGCTCCAGAATGTCCAGAATGCGGCGGCTGTACATATCCTCCACTTGCCGCACATATTGCAGTTGTTCAGCGTCAGCATTCAAGCCGGATCCGCTGCCGTCGGGAGGCGACGACAACAGCTTACCGGTGTCATCGAGCACGCTGACCGAACCAGGGTCCATTTCCGGCACACTGGATGAGACAAGGTGGATGATGCCCGCCAATTGGGCTTTGTCCAGGGTGCGGCCGGGATGCAGGCTCAGCAGGACCGAAGCCGAAGGTTTTTGCTGTTCCCGGAAAAATCCGTTCTGGTTGGGCAGCGCCAGATGCACCCGGGCACTTGCCACTGAAGCAATCGACTGGATGGAACGGGTCAGTTCTCCCTCCAGACCGCGCTGAAACGTCAAATGCTCCTGGAACTGCGTCATGCCAAACCGGTTGGACTCCATCATCTCAAAGCCGTTGACCGTGCCTTTGGGCAATCCCAAAGAGGCGAGCTTGAGCCGGACGTCATGCACCCGATCCGCCGGCACCAAAATGGCACCCCCGCCCTCGGTGTACTTGTAAGGAATGTTCATGGTGGTGAGCTGGGCGATGACGGCACCACCATCCTTGTCTGCCAAATTAGCGTATAAAACGCGCCAGTCGGCCTGACGACCCATGACGACGCCGGCAATACCAATGGCAACGAACAGCACGATACCCAGCGCAAGTTTGAGGCGCTGGCCCTGGTCCATCGCGCTAAATCGCTGGGCCAGGGTGGGATTCACGGGAATTGCGGCGGCTTCGGGCATCTGGGTTTCCGGTGGTGTTGGAGTCGGGTCTGATTATTCGACCCACCCCACAATACGTTGGGCTGAAAAGCACCGGATTTACCCGTTATTTGCAATAAACACGGCGCCGCGTCCTCCCTAGCATTGCACCCAATCTGAATGACGGAAGCAAGACATGGATCTCAAACTCACCCCGGTCACAATGCCCAGCCCGATCCGCTCGAGTGGCGGTGTGGCGGCGCGCTCGGTTGGCGGGGCTGGGGCAGTCGGCGACGGCGGTGGATTCTCAGGGGTCCTGAAAAGTGCACTGGATTCGGTCAGCGCAGCACAAAATGACGCCACGCGCATGCAGCAGGAAGTGACCATGGAAAACCCCAGTGTGAGCCTGGAGTCCACCATGGTGGCGATTCAAAAGGCACAAATCGGTTTCGCTGCGACGCTCAATGTCAGGAACCGCATGGTCCAGGCTTATACGGATATTATGAATATGCAGGTTTGAGGATCCATAGCGACCATGGCAGACATTACCGTCCTGATCCCCGCGCACAATGCCCAGGCTACATTGGGTCAGACGCTGGACAGTTTGGTTGCGCAAACCGCGGCGAACTTTGATGTATTGATTGTTGACGACGCCTCTGCCGATGACACGATTTCGGTGGCCAGCGGTTACCAGAACCGGCTCCGCCTTGACGTACTGAGCTTGCCCGCCAACCTGGGGGTTGCAGGCGCTTTAAACCAGGGGCTGGCACGCATCAGCAGCCCCTACATTGCGCGTTTGGACGCTGATGACATCGCCCATCCGACCCGGTTGGAAAAACAGTGGGCCTTTCTGGAGGCACACGGCAATGTCGATGTTTGCAGTTCATGGATGGAACTTTTCTTTGATCCACCGATCAAGCCAAGCCAGATCCTGGCAAAACCCGAGAAAAACGCGACGATCAAAACAGCGCTGATCCAGTATTGCGCCATGTCGCACGGCGCCTCCCTGTTTCGCAAGCGCTTTTTTGACGACGTGGGGCATTTTGACCTGGCACTGGATTACGCAGAGGACTATGACCTCTGGTGCCGTGGCGCGCTACTGGGGAAAAATTACGCGAACCTGCCCGAAGCGCTAACACTTTACCGGCAGCACGCCGCACAGGTGGGCCAACAAAAGCGCCAATTGCAATATCAGCGCGACCTCATGATCAAACGCAAATACATCAGCGCATTGCTGGACGGTGACGCACCCGGAAATCTGGCTGAATTCTTTTCATTGCTCACCGTTTTTTCCAACCTTGGCGTTGCGATACAGGTTATTGAGGAATCCATGCCTCTTCTGCTGAAACTGGGATCCCGGGTCAGCGACCAGCCGACATTTTCTGAGATAGTCAGCAAATGCATTGGCCGGCATCTGAAAAACGCATACCAGCCCGGATAACATGAAACTGGGACTGGTCACCATTCAGAGGGATCGAGGTCCGTGGCTTATTGAGTGGTTTGCTTTTCACTATCTGGTCGGGTTTCGGAAATTTTTTTTCTACGCCCATCTTTGCACGGATGACACCGTCAAGGTAATTTCCCAGCTGGCGGGCATATTTGACATTACCGCCTTTGTACTGGAAAAACAGCAAGATGCCGTTCAACTTGCCGCCTACCAGCATGCCATCTCAAACTATATAAACGATGTTGACTGGATGTGCTTTTTGGATGGTGATGAGTTTATTTTCCCGACTGAGCACTTCACCCTGCCAGAGGCATTGAGCGAATATACCGATGCAAATATTTCCGCACTGGGAGTTTACAATTGTAATTTCGGGAGTAGCGGACACATAACCGAACCCGATGGCCTTGTTACTGAGAATTATAAAATGTGTGCCCATGCCGATTTTCTGGCGCACAGGCGGGTTAAAAGCATCGTCAAAGGCCGCCAGAATATAAGTGTCTCCACCAACAGTCATATTTTTGTGACGCCCAACGGAACGGTTGATGAATCCATGCGTCCCATTACGCATGGTTACATGCCGGACTATATTCCGAGCTATTCAAAATTCCGAATAAATCACTATGTCTGCCAGAGCAGGCAATACTTTTTATCGTTCAAGAAAAACAGTGGCCATGCCGATGCCGGAAGCAGCGTGGTTCGCGAAGAGGAGTGGTGGACAAACTTCGACACCAATGTCCGGGCAGACCATTCCATAAGCCGTTTCGCGCAGCCCTTGCGCAAGCTGGTAGGTGAAATACGCGCAAAACTCGGTTTGCCACCCTTGCTTGTGACTGCATAAAAGAACCAATAATATGGTCATTTACAAAGGCATGGCGGGACTGGGAAATCAGATGTTTGAATACGCCTGCGCCAGAGCCTTGGCGCTAAGGAATAATACCGAGGTTCGCGTCTGGCGCGCGCCGGCTGATTGCAAAGACGGCGAGGTAAAAATTTGCGATTCAAGCTCTGGTGCCAATCCGCTCGAACCGTTTGCGATTCAAGCCCGTGACGCAAGTTCGGAAGATCTGTTAAATATTCAATATCGAATCGTTGAAAAACCTTTTAAATTTTATCCTGAACTGCTGCATGCCAAAGGAAACGTTTTGCTCGATGGATTTTGGCAAAGTGAGCAGTACTTTACAGACTTCAGGACTGCCATTCGGGAGGAGCTCGAATTTAAAGACGCTGGGCGAATGCGGGATTCCCGGGAACGTATTGCGGCGCTGCGACAAAATAGAAATGCAGCCATTGTTGCCGTGCACGTTCGCCGCGGTGATTATGTGATTGCCAAAAATTCAGGAATTTTTCATAACCTGAGCACCAATTGGTTCAATACCGCTATGGCACGTTTTCCGGAAAAGGTTGCCTTCCTGATTTTTTCAGATGACATGCCATGGTGCCGCGCGACCTTTACCGGTCCACGGATTAACTACAGCAATGGGCGCGATGCACTGCAAGACCTTGCGCTGATGCGGGCCTGCGATGGTTACATTATTTCCAACAGCAGCTTCAGTTGGTGGGGGGCATGGCTCTCTGACAATCCGCATGCACCTGTCATTGCGCCGAGCGCGGATTGCTGGTTCGGGCCAGTTTTGCAGAAATATTCACCACACGACGCCAGCCATATCGTTCCCGATGGCTGGATCCGGCAACAGGACACCTAAAAATGCTCTATGTCTTAGGAATGAGCCACGCCATCAGCGTATTGCGCGCCATGGATGCCCAGACCACTGCGAGCCACAGCAACTATGGCCCTGCGACCCGCGAAAACACCACCTGGCAAGACCGCCCGATCCCCCTGATTCTTGGCGATGCGGTGCAAGGTGGAATGAAAGTATTCCTGCTTTCGTCCTGGAATGCTCACATCAAAGACGGCGTGTTGGCCGCTACGACCGGCTATTGGGAATTGCTCGACACGATTCCAAGGGACGGTGAACCGCGGCGACTGCTTTCGTTTGTTGGCGGCAACGAGCATTCGGTGCTGTCAATAGTTGAACATGCACAACCCTATGATTTTTATACGACGGAGTATTCAGAGCGCCCCATGATCGCGGGGCGTCAACCCATTGCGCTTGCCACGATAGAGAAGCAGTTGCTCACGCGCATGAACAATACCGTCGCCCTGCTGACCGCTTTACGCCTGAAACATCCTGACTTGCGGGTGCTGCACGTCATGCCGCCGCCCCCGATCAGCTCGGAGGCACAAATACGGAGTCAACCTGAGATATTCCGGGAGCTGTTTGATGTGCACGGCATCACGCCGATCAGCGTGCGGGTAAAAATTTACCGCGTTTACTGCCGAATATTGGCGCAGGAGCTTGCCAAGTTAGGCATCCAGTGCCTGGCCCATCCGGCCGCGTCAACCGATGGATCGGGGGGCTTGCGCGATGAATTTGCCCTGGGTTGCACCCACGGAAACGAGGCCTACGGGCAGTTGGTTGCGCAGCAACTGGCATTGGCACTGAAGGACTGAGCATGCACCCCTACTCCAACCAACCAGACCAAAACTTTTGGCGCAGGTTTGTGTCCGACACACCGTGGAGCGACCTGGACTTTGTGGGCGAACCCAAATTTCGTTTGCATCCGGATGACCGCGTCAGCATGGCCGGGAGTTGCTTTGCACAGCACATAGCACGCCATATGCGCAAGCGGGGCTTGAGCCCATTCCAGACCGAACAGGCGCATCCCTTGTCCGTCGAAGCCGGCGCTGCAGACGCCGGGTATGGCGCGTTCTCCGCCCGTTACGGCAATATCTATACATCGCGCCAATGCTTGGAATTGTTCCAGCAGGCCACCGGCGAGCGGGCTGCCATTGAAGACTTTGCGCAACAGGATGGCCGTTTTTACGACCTTTTGCGACCCAACGCGGTCCCCGGCGGCTTCGTGTCCTATGAAGAGGCGCAAATGGATCGCGTTTTTCACCTGCAAAAAGTGCGAACAATGTTTGAGCAGGCAAATGTATTTGTTTACACGCTCGGCCTGACCGAATCCTGGCGAAATTCTGTAGGCAACTACACCTACCCGGTTTGCCCTGGCACGGCGCGTGGCGTGTACGATCCCGGCCAACACACGTTTCACAACCTGACCCACGCAGACGTGGTTGCAGACCTCACGGCGCTGGTCAAAAGTGCTGCGCGTCTGAACCCCCGCCTGAAATTCATTTTCACCGTGTCGCCAGTGCCGCTGGTGGCGACCTACACCCGGCAAAACGTATTACTGGCATCCACATATTCAAAGTCCGTGTTACGCGCGGCCTGCGGTGATGTGGCAGCCAGTTTCGACAACGTGGCGTATTTTCCTTCCTACGAAATCATCAGCCACCCGGCTTCATTTGGCCAATATCTGCAAGGCGATTTACGCGAAGTCACTGAACGGGGTGTTTCGCATGTGATGCGGTGCTTCTTTTCCACGATGTATCAGGAGGGGTTCACAACAGAAGACATCGCATCACGTCCGCTGCAGGATCCGGTATCCAGCTCTTTGGCTTCACCCAACATTGAGTCACTGCTTCATTCAGAATGTGAAGAGATGTTCAATGAAACAAGCCGTAATGAGACAGGGCATTCAAGTTAGTCATTTCAAACTGATTTCGCCAACCTATATTTTCCGGCTTTTTACACAGGGTATATGAAATGAAAGTTCTAATTGGAAACAGAGAGTTGATTTATGGAATTGTCAATGCGGCCTTCAAGTCAACAAATATCACCCCAACAATTGGTGAATTCGGTGTTTTGGATGGTAGCAACGCCCTGAAGTTATACGACATCTTTTCACCCCAGTCGATGTACTTAATTGACTCCTGGTCCAGTGATATGACTCAGGAATATGTAAAGAACAATGCCCACCGTCCGTGGGTGGACGATATTGAAAAATATGCATCTTATTTTGGAGGCTCGCTTTTCGATCAATCTACCTTTGATAGACTATTTGACAAAGTTACCACCAAGTTTCGTGATCTTGCCAACGTCAGAATTTTGAGATGCAATACAAATACCGCGATTCCTCAGCTAGTGGATATTACCGGAAGTTCCTTAAATTTTGATTATCTGTATGTCGATGCCAGCCATCAATATGAAACTGTACTGGACGATCTCTTGGGCTGCGAAACCCTTCTAACAGGCTGCTGAAATACCTCCCCGTTTCGTCAGCAAAATAGACGCCTGAGGCGTTGTAGAGGCTGCAACTTTTTCTTATCCCATGCGTAGCGCCGATACCTTCACCGAGAGCTTGTTCAC
>CAIOLZ010000467.1 GCA_903859265.1 uncultured beta proteobacterium | reverse complement strand
TGGACCATCAGCGCCTGGAAAAGCGCGGGGCTCAATGCCGAGCGCGCCCTGGCCGAGGCCACCGATGACAGCGCCCGCCAGATCGCGCTGGTCATGGGGCGTTATGAAGAGCGCCTGAGCGCCTACCAAAGCGTGGACTTTGACGACCTGATCAGCCTGCCGCTCAAGCTGTTGCAAAACCACCCGGATGTCAGAACACGCTGGCAAGACCAAATGGGCCATGTACTGGTGGATGAATACCAGGACACCAACGCCACCCAATACGAAATGCTCAAACTTCTGGTGGGCGGCGGGACGGATGGCGCCCGCTTCACAGCGGTAGGCGACGATGACCAGTCGATCTACGGCTGGCGTGGCGCAACGCTGGACAACCTCAGACGGCTGCCCATCGATTTCCCGGATCTCAAAGTCATCAAGCTGGAGCAAAACTACCGCTCGACCAGTGCCATATTGCGGGCAGCCAACAACGTCATCGGGCCCAATCCGAAACTTTTCCCCAAGAATTTGTGGAGCGACCTCGGCGAAGGCGAGCCGGTGCGCGTCGTGGATGCGGACAACGAGGAACACGAGGCGGAGCGCGCGGTCGCACGCATCCAGAGTCTGCGCGCCAGCGGCTTGACGGCAGTGCCGGAATTCAGGGAATTTGCGGTGCTTTACCGTGCGAATCACCAGGCCAAACCGTTTGAGAAAGCGCTGCGCAAGGCCAACATTCCCTACAAGGTATCGGGCGGGCAAAGCTTCTTTGACCGTGCCGAAATCCGTGACCTGTGCGCCTGGTTCCGGCTGTGGGCCAACAACGATGACGACCCGGCATTTCTGCGCGCGGTGACCACCCCCAAACGCGGCATAGGGCACCAGACGCTCGGCGCGCTTGGCGGTTTCGCCAGCCAGTACAAAGTGAGCCTTTTCGAGGCATTGTTTGCGGCATCACTGGGATCCGTTTTAGGCGCCAAAGCGATCGGCAGCCTCCACGAATTCGGTCGCTATATCAACGACTTGCAGTTTCGCGCGCGCCACACCGAGGGCTTTGAGGCTGCCGGAGCATTTCTGGCGGACTGGCTGAAAGAAATCGGGTACGAGCAGCACCTGATCGATGGCGAAGAAAGCGACAAGGTGGCGGCCGCCAAATGGGGCAACGTCATGGAATTTTGCGACTGGATGGCCCAACGCTGCGGTGGCCAGATTGGGGATGCGACCGGAGCCACGGGGGGTATTGAGCGCGAGGTGAAAAACCTGCTGGAAGTCTCCCAAACCATTGCGCTGTTATCGACGATCAGCGAACGCGAGAAGGACCAGAACGTGGTTACTTTGTCCACATTGCACGCGTCCAAAGGACTGGAATGGCCGCACGTCATGCTGGTCGGAGTGACCGAAGGCATGCTGCCCTTCAAACTGGGTGAAGACTCATCCGGGACTGCGCCTGCTGGGAACATACAACAGCAGGAAACCGCGGACATTCGATTGCAAGAGGAACGCCGACTGATGTACGTCGGCATCACGCGCGCGCAACGCAGCCTTGCAGTGAGCTGGACGCGACGGCGCAAAAAAGGCCGTGAATGGGTCGCAGCCTTGCCAAGTCGGTTTATTGCAGAAATGGCGCTCGACCAGCGCACTGTGAAAGAGGACCCCCGGGAAAAGCTGCGCGCATTGAGGGCCGAATTTGCCCTGAAAGCCAGCGCCAGCTCTGCCGCCGCAGCGGCGCACAAGCAGTGAAACTGTCGATTAGTTAAAGAGTTCGCGCAATCAGCGCAAATGGACCGATTGGGAAAATCCCAATCCCAAATCGGTTTCAGGCGCACCGAATTGGCCGTCATGCAAGTCCGACAGGGCTAACATCGCCTGCACCGCGTCCTGGTTAAAGCCCACGCGCGACTGGCCCATCCCATCACCGCCGGCCATGACCAGTTTGTTGATATAGGTTCCGCACTCCGGATAGCCCCAAAGCGTACGGATGGTATTGGCGATGCGGCTGTGGTGGTGCGAAACGATTGAAAGCGACTCCTCCCGCCGCTGCGCAGGAGACTGGCCTGCCGAAGGCATCAGATCAATCGGCATGGGTGCCGTGGGCAACTCAAAGTCAACCGCCGCAACCTTCACTGGCGCCTTGTCGGACATTGCATCGGTATCGAAAAACTTGCCCGGCATCTGGCGCCACCTTGTGAAAACCCGCTGAAATCAGACAGGTCCCGGGAAGGGACCCGCCACCGAACCATCGCAAAAAATCGGTCCTGAACGCCTAAGCGCCAATCAGAAAAGACTCTTTGGATTTGCCAAGTGCAATTTCAGATGCAAGCCACTTCGGTGTCAATCCACGGCCTGACCATGTTTCACCGTTGGGACCCCGGTACTTGGCCGCAACCGGCGCGCTTGCCTTTTTTACCGCCTTGGCTACCTTCGCCAGACCAGCCGGACGGCCACGACCAGCCTTGCCAGCCTTGGCACCTTTGGAAGGCTTTGCGGTTTGCAAATCTTTCACCGTGATACCGAATGCCTGCATCTTGGCCAGGATTTCCTGCACCGTGCTGCTGAACTCTTTGGATTTAATTTCATTGGCCTGCTTTTGCAGTTTTTCAATCTGGGATTGAATATCGATGAGGTTATTCATAATATTTCCATTCATTTGCAGATTTCTGCGTTATTGTTGCGTAACCCGCATATTCTAATGTGTTATGCCGTCAGTCCTCAACACCTTGACGAAGGTTAGTGCAAGGATTTTACAGTCCAACACAAAAGACTGTTTGTTTAGATACTCGGCATCCAAGGCAACCTTTTGGGGAATCGGCAACTCGTCACGGCCGTTAATCTGTGCCCAACCCGTTAGTCCTGGCACCAGCGTATGCACGTGTGCCTTCGTTCGCAAATCAATCAAGTCAGCCTGGTTGAATAATGCCGGCCTGGGGCCTACAAAGCTCATATCCCCCACAACAATGCTCCAAAGTTGCGGAAGCTCGTCCAGACTACTCTTGCGGATAAAGCCGCCAATAGGGGTTAAAAACCGTGACGGATCCTGGAGCAAATGCGTTGCAACCGCGGGTGTGCCAATGCGCATACTGCGGAATTTCGGCATTTTGAAAATGACATTATTCCGTCCGACCCGGTCAGACCAGTACAGGGCCGGACCGGGCGATGTGAGTTTTACCGCTAGTGCAACCAAGCAAATTGGAGCCGCCAAAATAATTCCGGCTGACAACGCAAGGCATAAATCGAACGCTCGCTTTAATGGTTTGTACATGCAAGAAGCACAGTAATCAGTAGATTCCCAGCATGGCTTTACGGATACCCTCTTCAAAAGACACCGGCGGCGTCCAGCCCAAAAGGGTACGGGCCTTGGTGATATCCACCTGTAAATTGCCGCACAGTCGCTCGATCATAGCGGTCTTGCCGGTTAATCGCCCCGCTAACTTCAAGAGCGGAACGGGGACTGAAAACTGGCGGTCTGGCAACCCAATTGCCTTCGCCATGGTTCGAACGAGTTCCGACGTGGAGATGTCGAACCCGTCGCTTACAAGAAAAGTCTCATTTGCTGCCAAGGGATGCGTCAGACACGTCGAAATGAAATCGATCAGATTATTCAATCCCACCAGGCTACGCGAATTATTTATCGCTTTTGTTGGTAGCGGCAGTCTCCGTTGAACAGCACGCATCAGTGAAGCGAAATTCGCTTTTACGCCAGGGCCGTATATCAGCGGGGGACGAATAATGACAATCTCCATCTGTGTCTCACGCGAGATTTCAGCCAATCCTTGCTCGGCTTCCCACTTGGAAATAGCGTATGGGTCCGACAATAACGGTAGATCGACTTCCGTAACAGGTATTCCTGGATAGGTAACCTCGCCATTTACTTTGGTCGAACTTATAAATACAAAACGCCTGACTCCGGCGGCAGCAGCGTTCCGAGCAAACGCCAGAGTGGCCTCGACGTTCACCCTGCGAAATTCCTGAAGCGGGTCGGCGGACGTTTCATGCATCACGTGGACGCGTGCTGCTGTGTGCACGATAACGGAAAAATCCGATAAATAGTCCTTTTCAGGGACACCATCAGGCGTGTCTCGGTTGCCTATACGCGCCGAATGGCGGTACATTTCTTGTCGCGTGATGGCAGTCACATCTACCCCGATTCGCTGGGACAAAGCGTTTACCAAACTTTTTCCAACGAACCCGT
>CAIOLZ010000466.1 GCA_903859265.1 uncultured beta proteobacterium | reverse complement strand
GGGCAATGGTGATCTGAGCGTGCGC
Source organism: uncultured beta proteobacterium (assembly GCA_903859265.1). GTDB lineage: Bacteria > Pseudomonadota > Gammaproteobacteria > Burkholderiales > Burkholderiaceae_C > Allorhodoferax. The sequence continues at coordinate 2,801 of CAIOLZ010000466.1, read as the reverse complement.
ATGCCAACGGAAGGAGGCGACGAAGTCGGTTTTTTAGCGAAAGGCTTTAACCGTGCGGCTGAGCAGGTTTCTGCTTTGATGAAAACGCGGGAGGATTTGCTGACCTCGCAAAAATCGTTGCTCGCCAATGCATCGCACGAATTGCGTTCGCCGCTCACCCGCATCCGCATGGGTATCGAATTGATGGGCGGTGCACCTGAATCCGCTGCAAAGACCGAACTGACGCGCAACATCAACGAGCTTGACCAACTGGTTGGTGAGATTTTGCTGGCGAGCCGCCTGGACGCCAAGGAAGCCGATCTGGGCACGGTCGAGGAAGTCGATCTGGTGGGCCTGTGCGCCGAGGAGTGCGCCCGCCTGCATGCCCAGCTTGATGTCGAGGTGGCCAGCGTTACGGTACCCGGCGTGAGCAAACTGCTACGCCGCGTGGTACGCAATCTTTTGGAAAATGCAAACCGTTATGCCGCAGGGGAGGTCACAGTGTCGATTCGTCAGACTGGGCAAGAGGCGGTTTTGCAAGTCAAGGACCGTGGACCCGGTGTGCCGGCGGAGCTGGTAGATCGTATCTTCGAGCCGTTTTACCGCTTGCCCGGTGCATCCGAGCGGGATGGTGGCGTGGGCCTGGGCCTGTCATTGGTGAGGTCGATTACCTTGCGCCACGGCGGCTCCATCCGGTGCAGCAACCGTGAGGGCGGAGGCGCCTGTTTTGAAGTCAGGCTGCCGGTGTAGCCGTTCGCGGGGCAGCGTTCGTTTGGCAGCTGCTCATTAGCCCGCTTTTAAAAAAATATCGCGATCAGGCGCGAAGTTTTCGTGCAGTGGCAACAGGGCTCCGCCCAGCGCGCGGGCATCCGAGCCAATACTGCCTGCCACCAGGCGTGCGGGCCACAAGCCCTCCCAGTCATAGGCCAGCATGGCCGCCTCTGTGGCGTCTATCAGCCGGCGCAACATGGCGCGTGAAAACGAGGCATCAATCACCACCGCGTCGATATCCAGAAATGCGGTGCCGCTGACAATGCATTGCGCCAGCGACAGCGCGGCGCTGTCGATCCAGGCTTGCGTATGGGGTGCATAGTCAGCCTCCATCGCCCGGTCATCGTAGGCTGCCGTGGGGTCCAGGCCCGCTGATTTGAGTCGCTGCTCCAGCTCCCACAGAGAAGCATTCGCAATCAGCTGCGCCGGGAGTACGCCACCGCTGGCGACCTGTAAGGGCAGTGATGCCACGGCTCCGGCATTGCCATGCACGCCGTTGTGCAAGTGCGAATTGAGCACCAGCCCCCCGCCAACGAACGTGTCCACAAACAGGTACAAAAAACTTTTCAAATCACGGCCCCTGCCGGCGACCAGTTCGGCAACGCAGGCTGCTGAAGTATCTTTGGCAAAGCTTACCGGCACGTCGGTGAAAGACTGCACCTGCGCCTGCAAATCAATGTGGTTCCACTGGTCGGAAACCTCGGCCGCAAGACCCAGCAATTTGTGCCATCCACCCAGATTCAGCGGTGCGGCCAGGCCGACGCCGACCAGCCTGACATCTAGTGCTCCCAAGCCGTCCTGCACGGAGCGCATATGGCTGCGAATGGTGGGCAGCAGCTTTTGTGCATCGGGAAAATCGTAGCGCAGCACTTCGCGCCTGCGCACCGCGCCGGTGAAATCGACCAGCAGCAAATCGGCGCTGCGTCGGCCGATTTTGATACCCAGTGAAAACGCACCGTCCGGGTTGAGTGCCATGGGAATCGATGGCTGACCGATGCGTCCCCGCAAGGGCTCCTGACGGATCAAAAGGCCGTCGTCTTCAAGGCGGGTAGTGATCAGACCGATGGTCTGGGCGGTCAGACCGGTCAGGCGGGCAATTTCCGCCTTGGACACGCTGTTGTTAAGCCGGATCGCCTGCAGCACCACGCGCTCATTGAACTGGCGCATGCCGACATGGTTGGAGCCACGGGGGCGTAAAACGGGTGGCAGGTCGGCTGGGCTCATGGACGCAAAGTTTCGCCGATCACGCCTTTGCGCAGCAAAAAGTTGGCGTAGGGCTGCAACTCGCCCGTCAGCACAATCGCAAATGCCTTTTGGGTGCGCTCGTAGAACGCATAGCGCTCAATCGGCTGCGCGCTCTGGCCCGCCAGGAACTGTGATTCCAGCCCGGCAAGTACCTCGCGCTGAAGCTCCGTTCGGTAACCAGCAGGAGAGTCGCTGACCTGCATGTATCCCACTGGATATTGTTCGTCCGCCACCAGCGGAAGCACACTGGCAACTGCTGCAACCGCGCGGGCCATACCGATGCCGGGCAGCCGGATCAGCGGTTTGCCCTGCCCGTAGCGCACGGCGGTGAAATTGGCGTCAGCCAGCACGATGGTGTCGTCATGGCCCATTTCCATGAGCACTTTGAGCAAGTCCGGCGTCAGCAGGGGGTCGATACCTTTGAGCATCAGGCAAGTGCCTCCGCCGGCAAATCTTCCACCGATTTGGCGCCCGTCATGACGGCCACTGTATCGCTCATACTGATGCGCCTGGGATTCACCACCGCGGCGCGCTTGCCGAGTCGCGCAATGTGAATGCGGTCCGCGACCTCAAATACATGCGGCATGTTGTGCGAGATCAGCACCACAGGCAGTCCTTTGTCGCGGACGCGTCGTATGAGTTCTAGCACCATGTTTCCTTCTTTGACACCGAGCGCGGCGGTTGGCTCATCCATAATGACAACATGCTGCGCAAACGCAGCGGCGCGCCCTACGGCGACGCACTGGCGTTGCCCGCCCGAGAGCGTCTCGACCGCCTGCGTCATGGACCGGATGCCAACTTTGAGG
>CAIOLZ010000465.1 GCA_903859265.1 uncultured beta proteobacterium | reverse complement strand
CTGTTGCGGCCTGGGAAAAGTTAACTTCCGATGCACCGGTGGGGCGCATTCGCGCCACCGTGCGGGCTGGCCGCGATCAGATGCGCAACACGCTGCTGTCATCGTTGCCACAGGACCTGAGCGGCAAGCGCGTACTTGATGCCGGTTGCGGTACGGGCGCCTTTGCAGTCGAGGCGGCGCGCCGGGGCGCCGAAGTCGTGGCCATTGACCTCTCGCCAACGCTTGTTAATTTGGCGCGTGAGCGGCTGCCTTCCGGTCTGAGCGGCAGCGTTGAGTTCCACAGTGGTGACATGCTCTCACCGGCCCTGGGCCGCTTTGACCACATCGTGGCCATGGACTCGGTGATTCACTACACGGCAGAGGACGCCGTGGGCGCACTGGCGCAACTGGCCGAACGCACCTCTGGCTCCATCGTGTTTACTTTTGCGCCCCGCACTCCGATGCTGGCCGCGATGATTACCGTGGGACGCTGGTTGCCGCGCAAAGACCGTGCACCCTGGCTCGAGCCCATGGCGGCAGACAAAATATCCGGCTTGATGCAGGACCACGCCGCATTAAAAGGTTGGCAGGCAAAGCGTACCCAGCGTGTCTCCAGTGGTTTTTACAAGTCTCAGGCGCTTGAGCTGGTGCGGCTATGAGAATCAAGACCTTCAGCAAGTTCGCCCGCAATCTTCCAGCGAGCTGGTTGCCGTTTGCGGATGTGGCAAGTCCGGGGCTGCCGCTACCGCGACTTCTGCGTCTGTCACTGTTCAAGGTGACCATGGGCATGACAACGGCCCTGCTGATTGGAACCCTGAATCGCGTGATGATTGTGGAGCTCGGCGTTTCGGCCTGGCTGGTGTCGCTCATGCTGGCATTGCCATTGCTGGTTGCGCCTTTCCGTGCGGTGACCGGTTACCACTCAGATACCCACCGCTCGGCCTTCGGTTGGCGGCGTGTGCCGTTCATGTGGGGTGGAACGCTGATTCAGTTCATTGGCTTGGCAGCCATGCCGTTCGCGCTGCTATTGCTGACAGGGGGCTCGTACATACCCATTCCGTCCTGGTTGGCACAGGGATTCGCGGGGCTGGCCTTTTTGCTGGTGGGTGCGGGTTTACAGACTTCTCAAACTGCAGGGCTGGCCCTGGCCACAGATCAGGCCAGCGAAGATACGCGTCCACGTGTGGTCGCGTTGCTCTACACCATGTTGCTCGTGGGTGCGGTAAGCGGCAGTTTGATTTACAGCTTTTTGCTGAGCCATTTTTCGGCTGAGCGACTTATTGGTGTGGTGCAGGGCACCGGGCAGGTGGTGCTATTGCTCAATGCCATTGCGCTATGGAAGCAAGAGCCACGGGATCCTGTGCGCGCTGCAGCCATGAAAAAGGCAGCACCGCCCCCGCCGTTCAAGGTGGTGTGGAAGCGCTTTATCAGCACGGCGTATGCGCGCCGCTTCCTGTGGGCCACGGCGTTTGGTACGGTTGCTTTCAATATGCAAGATATCGTGCTGGAGCCCTATGGCGGCGAAATTTTGCACCTGAGCGTGGGCGCTACGAGCGCGCTCACGGCCATGCTCGCGGGTGGTGGTTTGTTGGGCTTTTGGATAGCGGGTCGGCAATTGGCGCGCGGAATTGACCCGATGCGCCTGGCTGCTTATGGCGCGCTGGCTGGCTTGCCCGCTTTTACAGCCGTTATTTTTTCTGCGCCCATGGATGCCGGCTGGCTCTTTCGCATCGGCGCTTTGGGCATCGGGTTTGGTGGCGGTTTGTTCGCCGTGGGCACTTTATTTACGGCCATGCGCATGGAAGACAAAGAGTCGGTTGGACTTGCCTTGGGCGCCTGGGGTGCCGTGCAATCTACCGCTGCAGGGCTGGCCATGTTTTTTGGCGGTGCACTGCGCGACGTCGTCACGCAAATCAGCTCCGCCGGCTTCCTTGGTCAGGGAATGGCCGTTCCCTTTACCGGATACAGCGTGGTTTATCACGTCGAAATGCTGTTCCTTTTTATTACGCTGGTGGCTGTAGGGCCGCTGGTTCGCAAACCCCTAGCAAGACCCTCAAGCAGCGCGCCGGCGCACGCGCTGCTTGAGGCCTGAATTTCACTGTTTACCCGCACGTTACCAAGGAGAAGTTGCCATGCACACCATAGGATCCATCACTTCATATATCGACCTCGCGCAGATCATGCTCTACGTGTTCTGGGTCTTTTTTGCCGGACTGATTTATTACCTCGTACGGGAAAACCACCGCGAGGGCTATCCCATGGATACCGGGCGCAATAACAGCGTGGTGGTGACCGGTTGGCCGGTCCCGGATCCCAAGACTTTCAAACTCGAGAGCGGCAAAACCGTTACCGTGCCGGACCTGGCCCGCAAAGAACCACCGCTTAACGGCGGGCCCTCCACCACGGCCTTTGGTTCAGCGCTGGAGCCTGCAACCGGCGGCATGCTTGACGCCATCGGACCGGGTTCCTACACCCTGCGTGAAGACGTGCCGGAGTTGACGACCCATGGCGTACCGCTGATTCAGCCTCTCAGAGTCGCCACGGCGTACAGCGTTGCGCCGCAGGACGTTGACCCGCGGGGACTTCCGGTCATCGGCGGTGACGGCAAGCAGGGCGGCATTGTGAAAGACATCTGGATTGACTCGGCCGAAATGATGTTCCGCTATCTCGAAGTAGAAACCCAAAGCAAATCCGGACCACGCCGGGTGCTGCTGCCGGTGCCGTTTACGCGGATTCGCCGCAACCAGGTTGAGGTGAATTCCATTTACGGGCTGCACTTCGCCGATGTTCCGCTCACCCGCAGTCCGGATCAAGTGACAAAACTCGAAGAGGAAAAGATCAGCGCCTATTACGGCGGGGGCACTTTGTACGCGCACCCGTCCCGCAGCGAGCCCCTGATGTAATTCCCATTGACAGTTTAGGTTGTAACCCATTCAATACACAGAATGTCAATAAAAAACCACGGTCACGAGTACGAGTACGAGCCCCAGTATGGGCTGCCAGAGCGCCTGCCCCGTGATGAGCACATCTTGTGGCAGGTTTCTCCGGACGTAGCAGCCCTTGCCAAAGAGGCGTTCCATATTCGAAAGCTCGCGCTTTATTTTGCAGTTTTGCTGGTAGCGCGGGCTGCACCCGCGGTGACGCAAGGCGATGGGTTCATGGCGGTGGCGCTGTCACTGAAATGGCTGGCCCCGTTAGCGGTAATTGCACTGGCAAGCGTGTGGGCGCTGGCATGGATGACAGCGCGCACAACGGTTTACACGCTGACCAGTAAGCGCCTGGTGATGCGACTGGGCATTGTTCTGACAGTCACCTTCAACCTGCCGATGAAAAAAATTATCGGTGCAGACCTGCGGAAACAGGCGCGGGGCTTTGGTGACATCAGTGTGGCATTGGGGGCTGAGGAACATATTGCATGGGTTCACCTCTGGCCCAGCGTGCGGCCGTGGCACTTGGCCAGGCCCCAGCCGACCGTGCGTTGCGTTGCCAACGCACAGGTGCTGGCTGAACAATTGAGCGAAGTCTGGTCCATACAAACCGGAGTGGCTGCAACGCCAGCTTCTGTGTTGCCTTTGGCAGACAAAAACGCCAACGCATCGGCCCATTTACAAGCGAGCACGGCATGAACGCTTTTACCCCCCTTCCATACCAGCGCGCCGCCAAATCCATGGGGCCAGACAATTTCCCCAAGTGGGCTTTGTATTGCGCGGGTTTCATCATTGCGTTCTCCCTTATCAGCGTCGGGCTCGTCCGAATCACCGGAAACGGCCCGGACCAACTTGCAGCAAGCGTGGCCCTGCAGCGGTCGCTGCGTTTTGAAGACCGACCCGATGGTGCGGTGGCCGTGATTGACGGAAACACCGGTGCCTTGTTGACAACGGTGCGAGGCGAGCAGGGATTTGTGCGTGGCACCCTGCGTGCTCTGACGCGCGAGCGCTATTCCAGAAACATCGGCAGCGGCCCACCTTTTCTTTTAATTGCCCGAACCAATGGCAGATTAACGTTGGCAGATCCTGCGACCGGCGAACACATTGACCTTGAATCGTTCGGACCCACCAACATGGCCGAATTCGCGCATTTTTTGGCTATTTCGCCTGAATAAGAAATTGCTCCCGGAGATGATCATGCAAGCAACACCTTCGATTTCCACAGCGGATGCCGCGTCCGAAAAGGCTCGCGAAAGCACGATGCTGAGTCCGCGCTTCTACACCACCGACTTCAAGGCCATGGACAGGATTGATGTGTCATCCATGCGCAAAGAGTGGGACGTCATGATGGCGGAGTACGAGGGCGACAACAACCACGATCACTTTCAGCGCACCCCTGAATTCGCCGACGAAGTAGCGCAGCGCTTTTCCCAGGTCAGTCCCGCCATGCGGCAGGAGTTTCTGGAATTTCTGATCTCTTCTTTGACATCCGAGTTTTCCGGTTGCATTTTGTACAACGAGATTTTCAAGAATGTTGAAAATCCGGATATCAAGCAACTCATGCGTTTCATGGCCCGCGATGAATCGCGCCACGCCAGCTTTATCAACCAGTCCCTCAAGGACTTCGGCCTTGGAATTGATCTGGGCAGCTTAAAGCGGACCAAGGCGTACACCTACTTCAAGCCCAAGTATATTTTTTACGCCACATACCTCTCCGAAAAAATTGGCTACGCGCGCTACATCACCATCTTCCGGCAGTTGGAAAAAAATCCGGACAAGCGTTTTCATCCTATTTTCAAATGGTTTGAGCGCTGGTGTAACGACGAGTTCCGTCATGGCGAGTCGTTCGCCCTGATCATGCGCGCTAATCCGCATTTGTTGCGTGGTGGCAATGTGTTGTGGATTCGTTTCTTCCTGCTCGCGGTGTATGCCACGATGTATGTGCGCGACCATACGCGCCCCATGCTGCACCATGAAATGGGGCTGGAATCTACTACCTACGACTACACCGTATTTCGCATCACCAACGAGATTACCCGCCAGGTATTTCCGATCATGCTGGATATTGACAATCCGGCATTCCGTCAGGGGCTGGAGCGCCTGTTTGAGTTGCAGACCCGTATTGACGCCGCCAAGAAGCGCGGCGGATTATTTGGATTGGTTCAACGCGCGGTGTGTATGACATCGGCATTTGCGACGTTTTTTCGCTTGTACACGTTGCCGGTCGTGCGCAACGAGATTACCGCCGATGTGCGCATGGCGCCGGTCTGGTAGGTGTCAATAGCGTCAAGCTGAAAGTTGCATATGACTGAACCGGCCATTGCAGTACTTTTCGCGATATTCATCTGGTGGTTTAGCACGGGAATTGTGCTGATCCTCAATCGCATGTCGCGAAGCACCGTTTCGGTGAGCCTTTTGCTTTCAACGCTGCTTGGTATCGCGGCGCTGATAGGCCTGGTTCACACCGCAGGGCAGACCAGCGCGGCGGGAGCCTACTGTGCTTTTACATGTGCGTTGCTGGTGTGGGGCTGGAATGAACTGAGTTTTCTCACCGGCTGGATTACCGGACCGCGTAAAACGGCGTTGCCCGCTGTTGCGGCTGGCTGGTGGAGGTTTGTGGAGGCTTTCAGGGTGGTTCAGTGGCATGAGATGGGCATCTTGGTGGTCGGCCTAGCCATTGTGGGCATCACCTGGAATGCACCCAACCAGGTGGGTACCGGTACGTATCTGGTGTTGTGGATCATGCGAACCAGTGCCAAGTTGAATTTGTTTTTCGGTGTGCGTAATCTGAGCGAGGCATTTTTGCCTCCGCATCTGGCGTATCTGCAAAGTTGTTTCCGCCGGCGTGCGATGAACAGCTTCTTTCCATTCTCTGTTTTTGCGGCAACTGCTTGGCTTGCGCTGTTGGTGTCTCGCGCATCGAACCCCGCCAATACGGCCGCCCAATCAGTGGGTTTTGCGCTGGTTGGCACCATGCTGGCGCTTGCTGTTTTGGAACATCTTCTGCTGGTGCTGCCGCTGGACGCTACAGCGCTTTGGCATTGGGCGCTGAACAAGCGCGCCAGTGCTTACAAGTCTCATTCAAACACCGATAGTGCGGCATTTTCCGCGACCAGGCCTGCTCAGGCCGATGGCGAGAACCTTGACGCCCATGACAAATTATTTCAAATCCCTTGAGCGCGGCTTAACGCCAAGTGGCGGTGCTTTTGGTAGCAGTCCTCGGGATTCAGTGAATGATCCAAACGCGATCGCTGGGACCGGCCCGGTGCCGGAAAAGGGTGAACCCAGAGCCATCGTGATTGGCAGCGGCTTCGGCGGTCTGGCTGCGGCCATTCGGCTGGCATGCAAAGGATGGCGTGTGCAGGTGCTCGAAAAGCTTGACGCACCCGGTGGGCGGGCCTATGTGTGGCGGCAGGACGGTTTCAGTTTTGACGCTGGTCCCACCATCATTACGGCGCCCTTCATGCTCGATGAGTTGTGGGCGCTGGCAGGTAAAAAGTTCTCGGACGATGTGCAACTGCGTCCCATGGAGCCTTATTACCGCATCCGCTTTGATGATGGCACGTGGTTTGACTACAGCGGTGACCCCAAGCGTATGCGTGACGAGGTCGCGCGATTTTGTCCGCAGGACCTGGCTGCCTATGAGCGCTTTGTTGTCGAAGCTGACAAATGTTACAAGCTCGGTTTTGAAGAATTGGGCAGTGTTCCCTACAACACCCTGGGTGACCTGTTTGCCGCCATTCCCAACATGGTTCGTATGAAGGGCTGGCGCAGTATTTTCGATATGGCCTGTGGCCACTTCAGCGACCCCAAGCTGCGCATCGTGATGAGCTTTCATCCCTTGCTCATTGGTGGCAATCCTCTTTCGGTCACCTGCATTTACAGCCTGATCAACACGCTGGAACGCCGCTTCGGCGTGCATTGGGCCATGGGCGGCACAGGCTCCATCATTACTGCCATGGTGCGTTTGCTGGAGAGCCTGGGAGGCAGCATCCGGTACGACTCGCAGGTGTCGCAAATTCGTATAGATTCCCAGAGTAATGGCCGTGGCAAGGCCAGGGGCGTCACACTTGCCAGCGGTGAGCAACTGGATGCAGACATCGTCGTGTCCAACGCGGATACCTTGTGGACTTACAAAAATCTCGTGGCACCCCAATACCGCGCGCATTGGACGAACAAGCGCATTGAAGGCAGCCGGCATTCCATGAGCCTGTTTGTCTGGTATTTCGGCACCAGCAAGCGCTATGAGGACGTACCGCATCACATGATGTTGCTAGGTCCGCGTTATGAAGGACTGCTGCGCGACATTTTTAAACACCACGTGGTTCCCGAGGACTTCAGTCTGTACCTGCACCGCCCCACTGCCACAGACCCATCCATGGCACCGCCGGGGTGCGATGCTTTTTATGTGCTCAGCCCGGTGTCGCATTTGCAAAGTGGAACCGACTGGAAGGCTAAAGCCGAGTCGTACCGGCTTGCCATTGCCCAGGCTCTGGAGAACACGGTGCTGCCGGATTTGCAAAAACATATCGTGACTTCCCGGGTCACCACTCCGCTGGATTTTCAGGATCGCCTGTTGTCCTACCACGGCGCGGCGTTCGGAATGGAGCCGCTGCTTCTGCAAAGCGCGTGGTTTCGTCCGCACAACCGCAGTGAAGATGTGGATGGACTTTATATGGTGGGCGCCGGCACGCACCCAGGCGCTGGAGTACCGGGTGTACTCATGTCCGCCAAAACGCTCGAGATGGTGGTGCCTGACGTAACAACTTATGCATGAGAAACGAGGGTTGCCTGATATGCAAAAACCAGAATTGAACCAACCGGCACTGGGGCTTTCAGACCTTGCGGCCTGCCGCGCCCTGATGCGGGGTGGTTCAAAATCTTTTTTCGCGGCATCGCGCCTGTTACCGGCCAGGTTGCGTGCTCCTGCCACCGCGCTGTACGCGTTTTGCCGGCTTGCCGATGATGCGATTGATGAAGGCGGTGACGCTGATGTGGCCATGCGCGAGCTGGAATATCGGCTCGATGCCATCTATGCCGGTCGTCCGAACGATATTGACGCGGATCGTGCCCTTGCGCATGTGGTGCATTGCTATGGTATTCCCCGCGCTTTGCCCGACGCTTTGCTGGAAGGCTTTCTCTGGGACTCACAGGCGCGGCGTTACCAGACCCTGGAAGACGTCGAAGCGTACGGCGCGCGCGTGGCTGGCACGGTTGGGGCGATGATGTCCCTCATCATGGGTGCATCCACAGAGACCGCGCTGGCGCGGGCCTGCGAACTTGGTGTCGCGATGCAATTGACCAATATTGCGCGGGATATTGGTGAAGACGCCCGAAACGGCCGCCTCTACATTCCACGTGACTGGTTTTCCGAGGCGGGAATGGATGCGGACCAGTGGCTGCGCAAGCCGGTATTTGATGAAAGCATTGCGGTTTTCACCAGGCGCTTGCTGCAACGCGCCGACGTGCTCTACCAACGTGGCGAGTGTGGTGTGGCTGAACTGTCGTGGGACTGCCGCCCGGCCATTGCTGCGGCCCGTTTGATTTATGCGGAGATCGGACGCCAGCTCGAACGCAATGGCCTCAATTCCATCGACTCCCGGGCCGTTGTATCCAAACCGCGCAAGCTCTACCTGATAGCGCGAGCCACGGCAGTGGCGGTTAATGCATCCACAGTGGGTGCGACGCCATTGCCCCCCGTTTCATCCATCGCATTTTTGGTGCAATCAGTGCTGGATGCCCAAGGGCAGATGCCAAGACGGCAGATATGGACCATCCCTCAGCGCAACTTTGAAGAGCGAGTGGAGTGGATGGTGAACCTGCTGGGCCGCCTCGAAGAGCGTGAGCGTCCGGCACGTTGATGCAATGATTGAGTTTGTACTTCTTATCGGGTTTGTGGTGCCGCTGGCCGTGTGGCAGTTCTATGACCTCGAAAAAGCCAAAAAAGAAACCGCCAGAAAGCGCCAAGAGGCGCTCGCTAAAGAAACCCACAAGGCGGATTCTGCTGATGAACCTGTTGCTGCCCCGCGCGAATAAATCACAGGAGGGTCCCAACCAATGCCTTCTCTAACACTGCGCAATTTGCTCTCATGGGTGATTAGCACGATCGCAGCCGTTATTGCTTTCAAGTACGGCTATGAATTCGGGTCAGAAGTCAGCGGACGGCTGCTGGGATTTATTGCCGGAGTCAATTGCGCAATTTTTGCAATGGTGATGGCTGATTCCGTTTTCACGCGCCTCGTAGTATCGAAGAGCGCGGACTTATCACGCCAATAAAAAACCGGGCGGGGGCCCGGTTTTTGGCGTTGGACTACTTGTCAGTGCGCTTGTTATGCTCGGAAAATTGCCTGACCATCCAAAATACAAAAACAATACCCCAAATCAACAAAATAATTTGATGGACTTTCATCTGTACTCCAATCTGTGTAGTGGTGAAGGGTTGCGAACTCGGAATGTCGGGCAGTTTAAATAACTATTGAAGAGCCATCAAGCCACACCCGAACTAACAGTGAACCTGTCGTAGGTCAGCCAAGTCATCACGAATACCGTTGCGACAAGCAGCACGATTTCTATCAGGTAAACCAGTGTATAGCCCGCGCCAGGATCGACCATATTGGGCCCCAGCTGACCACGGGCTGCCAGCGAGCTGAAAACGTCGCGCAGGATGCCTCCGCTTGCCACTGCAATCCCCGCGGCGGTGGCCTGAACCGCTCCCCAGGCGCCCAGCGCCAAACCGGCTTGCTCCTTTGGGGCGAGATTCATCGTTAACGTCAAATTGCCGTGGCTAAATAGCCCGGTGCCGAAACCGACAAATATGGTTCCGACCACAAATATCGGAATCGACTGGTGCAACGATGCCAGCATGATTGCGGCAAAAGCAGGTATGCCCACGGCGGCGCCAAACATCGCCATGCGGGCCGGATCCGCACCGCGGGTCAACACGACGGATGCCAGGCTAAAGCCACACAAACCTCCGAAAGCAAGCGCTGCAGTGAGCCAGGTTGTTTGCCCCACGTTCATTCCCAGAACCTGGCCGCCATAGGGTTCAATCAGAACGTCCTGCATGCAAAACGCCAGCGTTCCCAGCGCAATGGCCAGCAGGCGGGTTCGCGCACCATCGGCGTCGAGGTAATGCTGGAGTGCCTCGGCAAAGGTCTGGGGCCGGTCCGGAACTGCTTTGCTGAAACGTGCGGGCCGGCGCGTCTCCTGCTTCCACAAGGCAATGGCGTTTAACACCATCGTTGCCAGGGCCGAGCCCTGAATTACCTGCACCAATCTGGCCGGGCTGAACTCACGCAGAAAGGCACCAAATATCAGCGCGCTCACAATCGTTCCGAGCAGCAGCATGACACACATCAGGCCCACCACGCGCGCCTGTGCTTCAACAGGCACCAGATCAGTCGTCAGTGCCAGCCCGGCCGTCTGGGTGGTGTGGAGGCCGGCTCCCACCAATAAAAATGCAACGCCTGCACCTATCCAGCCAATCCAGGCGGGCCAATGGCTGGCATTGCCGCCACCGGAAAGTACCAGCAGCGCGAACGGCATCAGCGCAAGTCCGCCGAACTGCACCATCGTTCCCATCCAGATGTAGGGGACCCTGCGCCACCCTAATTCCGAGCGGTGAATATCCGAGCGAAAGCCGACCAGCGCTCGAAACGGCGCATACAGCAAGGGCAGAGCCACCATGACCGCTACCAAAGTCACCGGCACATGGAGTTCAACAATCATTACGCGGTTGAGCGTTCCCACCAGCAACACCAACGCCATTCCGACAGAAACCTGAAAAAGCGAAAGACGCAACAGCCGCGATAGCGGTAGTTCATCGGTCGCGACATCTGCGAATGGAAGAAACTTCGGGCCCAGACTGGCCCAGGTCGAGATGATCTTGTAGGTGTAGCGTTTCATAAAACCATTCCAACTGATGGGCGCACCGGGGAAGGGTGCGCCCTGTCCGACTATTTCTTCTTCGCCGGCTCGTCAGGTGTCGCCACTGCTGCTGCGGCCGCGGCCGGGGCGGCGGCCATGACCTGGGCGTTTCCGTTGAGGTACTTCGGAAGCCAGGTCGTGTGTGTCAGCAGCGCGTAGTGCACGGCAAACGAACTCACGGCCACAGCGCCGAGGAACACCGGAATCCCAACGGATGGCTTAACAACCAACCAGATTTTTCCGTAAATCATGATGCTTCCTTTTCGCTTATTTCAGCCAGGGTGAATAGATGTAGGCGAACAGGTGGGCAAGCACCGCGATAAAGCCAAAAATCTGCGTCCCCTGAATCAGGTGACGGTGCAGCTCCTCAGCTTCCGGCTCGGTGAGACCTGTAGGCCAAACCTTTGTGGGGTCTGATTTCATAGACATGGTGTCTCCATATGGAAGTTTCCAAAACACGCAAAACCTGCGTGCGGGTACTGACAAAGGCCCTCGTTAAAGCGCCCATCTGTAATTTAGAGTAGACACTTTGTATTGTCAATAATTGTTTACATTAATGCATGTAACTTTTAGGCGACTCGCGGCATGCGCCAAGGCAACATCAGGCGCACTGGCCAGGAGGCAACGCGTTGCGCGTCCAGTGTTTCATGGACCGATGTGACCAGTTCAGATTGCAATCCCGATCGCAGTACCGACCGCACATAGAAGGGCGTGTCTTCCAGCGTTTTCTCAACGGTGGGTGCTACGCCAACATCGCTGCGCATGGTGCGTGCAATGCGCCATCTCGAGTTCGGCACCGGTTGGCGCGGCGGTGCATCAAAGGGTGTGGAGCCGCCAGTTCTGGAAAAGCGTTGCGCGATCACGCGATGCTCGCCGTGTCTGGGGCGCACGTCGTAAACAACGGAGGTGTCACCATTTCCCATTACGGCGCGTGACCAGTCCCATGTGTTGAAGCCTCGGTCCACCGGTTCATCACCTTCATTCGAGTCGAGGTAGGCATGCCCGGTCCAATTTGCATGGGGCTGATCCATGGCAACCGCAATGCGCGAGCATGGCCCGATCGGGCCCCATCGGTGCCTGCCCTGGGCGTCAAGTCCCGTCACAAATTGACAGAGACCTTGGGGCGTGACCGTCACGCGACCGCGAACGCGCGACGGGAGGGGGACATTGACTTCGTCAATATCAATCACCAGCGATTGACCATTCCAGTGCAAGCTACTGGGCCCGACGGCAAAGCTCGCCGACGAGCGCCGCACGCTGCTGCGGCCGCGCTCCGTCATGGTCCAGCGTTTTCCGGCGGCGCCGTACAAAGCGACATTGATGGCACAAAAGTTCTCCGGGTCGGCTATGCCTCCATTGCGGGACCGTGCCCACGCGTAATAGGGCGAAAAGACACTTCCGACAAAGGCGATGATCGACAGGCCATGGCGACCATCGTCGCTTAGCGCATCGACATACCACCAGAGATAACCACCCGGCGCGACCGGCTGGTCGAATCGAGGTGCGCCATCAGCGTCTCGGCCGCCAAACGTCCTGACATCGCTGCCATCGGCACCCCTGGCCCCGGATGCACGCTGCCCCCCGCAAGGTAAAGGCCCGGCAGCTTGCTCAGCGATGAGGGGCGCTGGAATGCCGACATCCAGCCGTGGGTCACGCTGCCATAGAGTGCTCCCCCCGTGCCCGGGAAAAGCTGGTTGAAGGTGTGCGGTGTGGTCAGTACCGATTGGTGCGGCTGGGGTTGCAGTACCAGACCGCAGTGGCGAAGCAGCGCCAGACTTCGTGTCTCGCATGGTTGGGTCTCCGATGCATCAAAGGGGTTGGTGTCGCCGGTGGCGGGAGCGTTGACGAGGCACAAAAGACGCTCCGGCTTTTCCGGTGCCTTGGCATCATCGTTGCGGTCTTGCGCACATACATAGACCGTGCCCATGCCCGGCAAACAGTGGCCATGGAAAATATCTTCAAATTCGCTGGCGTAATCAGTGTCGAAAAACACGTTGTGACGTACCAGCGGGAAGCCGCTGGTTTGCGTGTGCATGGACCATGTCAACGCCGACAGTGAACGTTTATCGGCAGGCGTTCTTGCCACTGCAGACTGGCTGTCGTGGCCCAACAAGCCACTCGAGAGGGCGCCCACATCGCCATTAAAAATGACCGAGTCCGCGGCAATGTGTTCTCCACTGGCCAGTACAACACCACACGCTTTGCCGCTTCGAACCAAAACTTCCTTGCAGGCAACTCCGTATTGGAATTGCACACCTTTTTGCGCCGCCAGCCTCGCCAGTGCCATTGCCACGGCGTGCATGCCGCCCTTGACCGACCACACGCCGTCGAGCTCGACCTGGGCTACCAGCATCAGCGTTGCGGGTGCGGACCACGGAGACGCGCCGCAATAGGTGGCATAGCGGGCGAACAGTTGTTGGAGACGCGGGTCATGAAAGTGTTTACCCAGGGCACTCCACAGCGTTGCAAAAGGGCCAAGGCCCAACAAGACACCCAATCCGCGTGGTCCGAGGTCGCGCGCCATGCTGCAAAGTGTAGGGCGTTCACTGCGGATGTAGGGGCCCTCAAGCGCGTGGTACAGAGCGCGCGTTTGTGCACAAAACTCCAGAAAGCGTTTGCCCTCCTGGGGGCTGCTGAAGGCAGCAATCGCGTCTGCCGTGCGATGTGTGTCGGAGAATAGATCCAGATGGCCTTGGGTGCCGCGCCAGGCGTGGCGGGCCAGCACTTTCAAGGGCTCCAGCGGCAGCAGTTCACCCAGTGAAGTTCCCATGCGAGCAAGCCACTGGTCGAACACCCATCGCATCGTAAAAACAGTCGGCCCGGAGTCGATGGCTGCTCCATCGACGTGAACCTGTCGCATTTTGCCGCCGGGGGAGTTTGCGGCCTCAATGACCGTAACCTGCAGGCCCCTGTGGGCCAGTTCGAGCGCGCTGACCAGCCCTCCGATGCCAGCACCGATTACCACCACGCGGTGAGAGCGCAGAGCGTCAGGCACGGGCATCTGCAAGTGCCGCAAAGCTGTGTGCATCGTGCAGATAAGTGCGGCCTCTCCAGGTTCCGTGAATGCTCAGAGGAACAAATCGTACAAACATGGATTCAGAAAAAAACTGCTGGGATTGTGCCGCACGTATGCTTTCTCGGTGTGCACCGGCGCGCGCATAGGCGTCCATGGCAGCGACGTTATTCCAGACACTGAAGGTGGCCTGGCGCAAAAACGGAGCCTCACCCAAACCCACGGCCAACCAGCAACCCGATGCCGCTTCCAACGCGGTTTGGGCTGCCGGGGCAAGGCGCCAAAATGCGGGGGCCTTGTGCATTTGAATCGACGCTCTTGTCAACGCGGCAATAGGCCCTGCCGCGTCCGGTCGAGGTGCCCGCACCGAGGGAGCAAACTCGCTGCCGTCCCAGCTACCCCTGCAGGACCAGGCGCGCAGTTTGATAGCGCAGAACTCCTGCGAACGCTGCCGATACGTACATGCCAGTTCCGAATAGTCCACGAACTCATTGGCCGCGGCGAGGTTGCTAAATACCGCAAACAGGCCTTGACGCGATCGGCTCGGCCTCAGGCCGAATCCCCCCTCAAACCCACTGCCCAGCAATTTTGCAAAACGCAGACACGGTACGGACCTCAGCGGCTTGGGGCCGCGGACAATTCGCGACCAGCCCCACAGCAGGGATGTAGGTGCGATATCCGCCAGAAGTAAAACAGCTACCTCATCGGACAGCGCGGCCGGTGAAACGGTGGCGATGTCATATCTCCTAGAGTGTTGGGCACTTTACTGTTTTGCCAATACTTGCAGTTCCGGGAAGTCTTTGGCCATCTGCGCACCATACAAAGGCTTGAACACACCCTGATGGCAGGTCTTGCAGTTGACTTTGGCAACGTCTCCCTTGGGTCCATGCCGGTAATCCGGGAAAGTGTCGGTAAGTGGTACCAGGTAATCGTTATTCAGTTCACGTGCCATGCGGATTCCATACCATGCAGTGGCCCGCTGCGGACGGGATTGCTCCCAGGACTGGAAACTGCGCGTGTTATGGCAATAGGTGCAATTGACACCCAGCGACTCTGACATGTGCACCATCAGGCTGTAGGTGTGATCTGTCTGATTGAGCGAAGAGCGGTTGGCATCAGCACCGGTAGCCGCCAACGCTTCTTTGCCATTGACCCGGATCTCCGCAGAATCTTTCAGAAACGGCGTGTAGGGATCAAATGGCAAGGAGGTCAGCCCTGCGGACGGCGCAGCAAGGCCTCTTCCCGCCAGATCACCCAGCAATCCGTTTTCATATTTACGGTCCTTGGGTGCGAACCACACGTTGGCTGGAATGTTGTTTCCGCGATGGCAGGTGTAGCAGGTAACTCCGGTCTCGGCAACGTGTTGCTTCCAGCCGCTGTTGACGCGTTGGGTCATCTGGATCATCCGACGCGCCACCACCTTGGTGTATTTGGAATCTTCTGCAAAATTGGCAGCGTTATGGCAGTAAGTGCAACCCTCTTTGGGCGCAACCCATTGGGTAATCGATGCCATGGTTCGGCTGAACTGGGCAACGCTCAGGTCACCCAATATCTTGACGTTTTGGTAGATTGCTCCGGCTTTGGGACCTTCCGGGCTGGCGGCGTCCAGCGACGCAGGCGCCACGTTCAGGGCTACTTTGACAGCAGTACTGCGCGGGTTGCTGATTTGCTCTTGACCGGTGCCCCTGTAGCCGTTTTGAACAGCTTCTATAGGTGGACGTTCACAGCCGGCCAACAGCGCCGCGACCAAGCCGACGGAGATCAATGTGAGGGTTTTGAGCATATTTCTCATGGTTTCACCGCAGAAAGTGCTGGGTCAATCACTACCGGTGTCAATTGCGGATAGCTCGGTACGACATGGTGCTTGACCGACCAAAGGTACCAGTTGTCAACCACGGTCCCCGTCAGCAAGATTCCGATACCACCCACCAGCGGGCACAGCACTGCGAACCACCAGGCCCAGCGGTGAATAGATTCCATCGTGGCGTTGAAGCCCATGGTCCAGCGCCAGAAAAGGGCGGCGCGCTCGGATGCAGTGCCGCGATCGACAATTTGTTCAATTTCGCGCTCACCGCCGAACCGGCTAACCGCAAGAATCGTTGCGCCATGCATGGCGAACAGCAAGGTGGAACCGTATAAAAATACGATCGACAAGGCGTGGAACGGGTTGTAGAACAGGTTTCCGTAGCGTAATGAAATTGCGGAGACCCAATCCAGGTGCGGGAATATCCCAAAAGGTACAGCTTCAGACCAGCTTCCCATCAAGACAGGGCGGAAGAAACCGCAGACCAGATAGAGCCAAATCGCCGCGGCAAAGGCCCATGCCACATGGGTACCCAATCCAAGCTGACGCGCGCGCCGGTAGGTGCGAGCCCACCACAGCAAAATGGAAATGGTGAGCAAGAAGCCGGAGATGAGCCACCAGCCTCCCTGCGCCAGGGGCGGAATGCTCAGACCGAATGCGGGTGGTGGTGGCTCCAGTGCCAGCCAAAATAACTGGCGCACCATTTGAATGGGGCTCCAATCCACTGAGGCCAGCATATTGAGCCCCATGATATTGAAGGCAAGTGTCCCGAAGAGCAGCGATGCAACGCCCAATGTGCCCAGATAAACCGGGCCAATTTGCGCGTTGCCCAGACGTCCGAGCAGATGGATCAGAAAAGGTGTTCCACTGCGCTTCCAGTCGCCGCGGGGCAGGGCAACACCATCGTGCAGCGGGCCTACCGGCTGGATGGATGTAAACAGGTTTTGGTATTCAGCCATGTTGTGCTCCTTGTTTTTTTAAGCGCGCCAGATCGGCATGTTGAGCCACCAGCCCCACCACTCGGGCCAGGCGCCGGTCCAGAACGGGCCGCTGATAACAATGCAAAGCGCTGAGAACCACACCGCTGCCAAGGCCAGAAAAAGTCCTAGCCGGTGAATGCCCAGTGTGCCCACCGAGTAGCCAATAAAGTCGCGGAAAAAAGTGTCCTCGTGTTCCGGTGATTTCACGTGTTCGCCGTTTCCAGGATTGGTGGCGGAGAGCACCAGACCACCGTGCATTGACAAAGCCAGCGTGGTGGCGAAGAACAGGCTCACCGCAATCATGTGGGCCGGGTTGTAGTGGAAATGCAGGTATTGATAACCGGTGTTGCTCACCCAGTCCAGGTGGCTGTAAATGCCGTATGGGAAGGCGTGGCCCCACGCGCCCATGAGCACGGGCCGTATGACTTCCAGAGTCACATAAGCCAAAATCGCAAAGCCGAAGGCAAAAGGCACATGCAGCCCCATTCCCAGCTTGCGGCAAATTTCCACTTCACGCAGCGCCCAGGACACAAATGATCCTATCGCGCACACCGTGATGATTTGCCAAAGTCCACCTTCCATTAATGGCGCGAATCGCAGCCCATAGGAGATGTCTGGTGGAGCAATATTGATTTGCCACAGGTTCCAGGTTGGCCCCATGGCCGCGCCCCAGAGAATCATTGCCGTTCCCGACAATGCGAAAAAGAGCGTCGTGATTCCGAAGAATCCGACGTAAAAAGGCCCGACCCAGAAATCGAACAGGTCGCCCCCAATCAAGGTACCACCGCTCACGCGGTACTTACGTTCAAAGCTCAACATGGACATATCGCATCCTCCGACCGCAGTACGGCCCTGATTCAAATGACAGACACATCGGCACTAACTTGACGTCAAGCCGGTGCGTCTGCCGTTAATAACGACCGAGGTAGTTATTTCTGCGGCAGAGCCGCGTTCTGTGCAGCCTTCGCGGCCTTGACCGTGTCTGGATGCCATGTGTTTAAGTTGTAACGATCCGAACTCAGCTGGACCAGATGGATCACCGTTGCGGTGAAGCCGATCAAAAGTCCGGTAAAGACAATCGCTTTGCGTGGATCTACTAATTTCCAAATGCGCCACATAAGAATTTCCTTTCGCGTGGTTTAAGTTAATTGAGAAATAACTGTGTACACCGCAGACTTCACGCTGACCAAAGTGGTCTTTGTTCCCTCTGCACCAGGGAGCCATGTGCGCCAGTTAAGCGCCAATAGCTGTCCCAGAACCGCCAGTGTCATGAAGACACAAAAAAGCACAACAAATATCATTCGGTAGCCCTTGAGGTGGGTGTCAGAGATGAACGTCATGTGTTGATTGGGGTGGTGGTCCATGGTTGTGCCTACAGTTGGGTTACTCAATACCAGGGACGCCATATCCACACCAAGATGTGGGCGAAGACAGCTCCAGCAAAAAACAGCAGGAACCCCTGCACGTAGTATTTGTGGAACTCTTGCGCTTCTTCGTCTGTCAGCCCCGAAGGATTTGCTGATTCAGTCATAGTTAGCACCTTTCACTAAAAGCCTTGCGGCGTTATGCCGCGACCTTGCGGTTGCGGCCCCAATTACCGGCATGGCATGCATACCGGTGTTCTTTTGCCCGGTTGCCCGGACATTTGCACAGACGTTCGAAAGACGCAGCACGCAGTTCATGCGGTAGCTCCAATCTTTGAATGTCCGAACAACTCTGCGAAGCGGGAGGCCTCAACGCTGCTGCGTCCCGTTTCTCTGGCATCTCTTTCGGCGCGATCGCGCATCTGCTTTGCGGCCGATATGCGCACCAGCACCGGTTGTGCTTCAAGCAACTCTTCCATGAGCTGGTGTGCCTCTGGTTCCCACGCCAGCGTTTCGGTCGTGGCAGCCCGCCCCGGCGTCGCTTCGATCTTGTCCATATCCGTGCCCAGTGGCAGGATGTGAAAGAGCGAGTCAAACAGCGCGTTGCAAAATTCCTGAATGATGTAAGTGGCACCCGCATAACCCATGAACGGCGTGCCCGTGTGGCGACGGATGATGGGTAATGGAAAGCTAGCAGGAATGAAGGTGGTTTTCATCATCCCGCCGCCGCCACACTCGGCGAGATAAATGCGCTCGTTGTAGCTTCCGTAAAGTACCAACGGAGTTTTCTCGGTGACCAGTTTTCGCACTTCAGCGTTATCGGTTTTGGCGCCGGCTTTACGCGCCACAGCAAAATTGCATGGCAGGCCCATCTCGTCTTCGAGGAAGTGCCGGATGCCGCGCGTGTAGGTTTCATTGGCAACTACCCCAAAGTTGGCAGTGCCGAAAAAGTCTTGTGTGACCGAGCGCCACAGATCCCAGATGGGCTTAATGGTGGTGTGCTTTTCGCGCTCGATGAAAGGCTCCGGATCCAGACCCAGCATCTCGCCCAAGGTGCGCAGAAACTTGGTGGTGCTGTGCAGCCCGATAGGGGCTTGCAAGTAGGGGCGCTCCAGCGCTTCACACAGCATGCGTCCGAATTCGCGGTACATGCAGATATTGACGTCTGCCTCTACCAGACGGGACACATCTGCAAGATGGCTGCCCAGCGGGAACACCATATTGATCTCGGCGCCAATGCCTTGCACCAGCCGGCGGATCTCAGCCAGGTCGCTGGGCGAATTGAAGGTGCCGTAGCTGGGTCCGATGATGTTGACACGCGGCTTCTCGCCGTCTTTGCGTTCGCGCTTTGGTACATGGCGCAAGCCGTATTGCTGCCAAAGCCAATACATGGCCCGATTGGCACACTGCCATTGGTCTTCGTCGATCGTGCGAGGCAAAAACCGTTGCAGGTTGGTGCCCTCTGGTGTGACGCCACCGCCAATCATTTCTGCAATCGAGCCCGTGACTACTACCGCAGGCAGGTCAGGATCCAGCGTGGCGTGCGCGCGGCGCATGGCGCCCTCGGTGCCTTCGCGCCCGAGTTGTTCTTCAGCAAGCCCGGTCACCACGATGGGCAACTCATGGGGGGGCAATGCATCGGTGTAATGCAGCACCGAAGTCACAGGCAGATTCTCGCAACCGACAGGACCGTCAATCACTACCTGCAGGCCCTTGATGGCGGTGAAAACATACACCGCACCCCAGTAGCCACCAGCACGATCGTGGTCAAGAACTAGCATAGGAAGCCCCTTGTGCTGCTCATACCATCTCCTCTGCTTTGCGCTTTTTGAGCAGCTTTTGCAGTTGCCGTTTGGTTTCCGCTTTGAACTCCGGGCGGTCCTGGGGAACGCCGTTGGCGCTTTCCCAGACACCGGAAGAGTGACCCGTTCCGGTTTCGCCGAAAAAGTCTTTCATGGCGTCAAACCGCGCCTTGTTGCCAATTGCT
Organism: uncultured beta proteobacterium; assembly: GCA_903859265.1. Taxonomy (GTDB): domain Bacteria; phylum Pseudomonadota; class Gammaproteobacteria; order Burkholderiales; family Burkholderiaceae_C; genus Allorhodoferax. The sequence goes on along the minus strand of CAIOLZ010000465.1, from coordinate 3,125 downwards.
GCGTTGATGACGGTGGCCAGGGATCCCGCGCCGGCAGGACCCATCAACGGCCTGGCCGAAATCAAATTCGTGAAATACAGCGCCGGGATGCTTTGCTCCTTGGCCGCTTGCACAACCGGTGTTGTGCCAATCGCCAGATCCGGCTTCCACTCATGCATGGCAGCCAGATCCTGCTCCAGCGAGGCGCGGTATTGGACATGTACACCGCGCGACTCGAGCCAGTCACAATCCGAGGCGCTCCATTGCGTACGCGGGCAGGCGGTACCCACATAACGCAGGTCAGCGCCGCTTTCCACCAGCAGGCGTGCTACCAACAGCTCCGAGCCCTCGTATCCGCTCAATGTAATGCGGCCCTTGATGGGCATTTTGGCCAGCGAGCCCTTGATGGCGCCGAGCATGATGTTTTTAACCATGTCGATCTTGGCCTGTGGCACATTGGCGGCGTTGCCGATTGCCTGGAGCCAGGCTTCCGTTCCGTCGTGTCCTACTGGTGCAGATCCGATCACTGTGCGGCCTGCGGCTTCAAACTCACGCACGCTGGCGGTGTAAAACGGATGAATCGCAGCAACCGCCGCGCAATCCAGGGCAGCGTACAGTTCGCGCCACTCCCGGGTTGGTACTACCGGACCCGCGGCCAGGCCCATGGGCTCGAGCATGCGCCCGATGATGACCGGGTCTGCAGGAAACATTTCGCCAATCATGCTGATGGTTGGTTTGTCAGCGCGTCCGGTGCGTGGGGCCTGCACTGGCCCGGCAATGATTTCTTCCCGGGCGTACTTCAGCATGGCGCCGGCCAGCACGTCTTTGGCCTCTGCATGCGTGGGCACGCCGAATCCGGGCACGTCGATTCCTATGATGCGCACGCCATTAATGTCTTTGGGCAGCAGCTGCAGCGGCACGCCACTGGCAGTGGGCACGCAGAGATTGATGATGACTATGGCGTCATACAGCGCGGGATCAGCCTGGTTGTAAACCGCTTCGCGAATGTCTTCAAAGAGTTTGCCCGTGACCAGTGATTCCGAGTTGAAAGGCACATACCCCACACTGCGGCGAGCACCGTAAAAATGGGATGTAAAGGTCAAGCCGTACACGCAGCAGGCGGAGCCCGACAGGATGGTGGCGGTACGGCGCATGCGCAGCCCCACCCGCAATGAGCCAAACGCGGGGCACATGCTTTGCGGCTGGTCGTGGGGCCCGGCCTTTGTGTCCACCGGATAGTCTTTGGCGTATTGCGCCAGCACCTCGGATTTGCCCGAAGCCTTCGCGGCTGCCAGCAATTTTTCACCGCCAGCGTGGCATCCCATGCCATCGCCTTCAATTGCGCTGGCGCCTGAATTAGCAACGGGAGTGATAGGAATGGTTTTGCTCATGATGCGTTGGTGCTGTGCGTCATCAAACTTCGTCGTACACCACTTCCAGCGTGGGACGGGTGTCTTCCGTCTTGCCACACATATCGAATTGCGTAGCAGGCTCGAGCACAACGTCGCGGCCCACCGATGCGGCGGAGAAGAGGCCCAGCAGACCGTCTTGCGTCATGGGCTTGGGACGAACCGGCAGGGAGGTTCCGACGTTCTGTGCGAGTTCGGCAAACATGGGGCCCCATACCGAGTCGGGGCGACCAATAATTTCGTAGCTCGCGCTCTTGCGGCGAATATCCTCGTTGGCCGGAATGGTGGAGAGCACCGGTATGCCGACCTGCTGTGCAAAGTTGGCGGCTTCCCCGGTGCCATCGTCACGGTTGATCACCATGCCGGCTACGCCCACGTTGCCACCGAGCTTGCGGAAATATTCCACCGCAGAGCACACGTTGTTGGCCACATACAGCGACTGCAGGTCGTTGCTGGCAACGACAATCACTTTCTGGCACATGTCGCGCGCAATGGGCAAGCCGAATCCGCCGCACACTACGTCGCCCAGAAAATCGAGCAGCACGTAGTCAAAACCCCACTCATGAAAACCCAGCTTTTCGAGCAACTCGAAGCCGTGGATGATGCCCCGACCACCGCAGCCGCGACCCACTTCTGGTCCGCCGAGTTCCATGGCATATACGCCGTCGCGCTTAAAACACACATCGCCGATGGCTACCGCTTCGCCGGCGAGCTTTTTCTTGGACGAGGTTTCAATAATCGTAGGGCAAGCTCTGCCGCCGAATAACAGGCTGGTCGTGTCACTTTTCGGGTCACAACCAATGAGCAAAACCTTTTTGCCCTGTTGCGCCATCATGTAACTCAGATTGGCAAGCGTGAAGCTTTTTCCAATGCCGCCTTTGCCGTAGATGGCAATGATCTGGGTTTCTTTGGTGACCTCGCCGGTAGCAACCGGAGCAGGCTCCAAAGACGCCTCGGTACGCAAAATTTCCCGCATGAAATTCATCGGTGCTACTGATGGAATCGAACTGGTGCTCATTGTGTTTGTCTCCAATCAAGAATCATCTTCAGACAGCTTGCGTCGCCAAACGCGGTTCGGTAAGCCTCGTCGGCCCGGGTAATTTCGTGGTGGTGTGTGATCAATCCGTCGAGCGACAAGCGCCCCGATCCGGCCAGCGCAATCACATCGACCAAGTCTTGAGGTGCCCATTGGGCCGCGACACGAATGCGCGCTTCTCGCATAAAGGCCGGTGGAAATATGAACGACAGCGGGGCTTCGTAAAAACCAGCCAGCACGACCTCGCCGCCAGGTGCCAGACGGCCTATTAATTCGTCCAGCAACGAACCAGCACCGCTCACGTCACAAATGCAGCGGTAATTGCGCCGTGTATCGGTGGCGGGATCTATGACTTCGTAGCCTTGTGCGCCAGCACGGCGATCAGGATTGGTCTCCCAGACCACGGGTGTGTGGCCAGCAACCACCGCCAGCCGCGCAATCATTCGACCCAGCACGCCGTGGCCAATAATCAGGTCGGGCTGCTGTGTACCCTTGGCAGACGTGGCGTGGTAGCCGGTCGCAGCCAGCGCAAACAGCACGCCGCGCTCGCCCAGGCTGTCTTCGATGGGCAGGGCCCGCGCTGAGGGAACGACGAGGTGCGATGCCGCACCACCGAACAGATTGCGGGCGTCTTTGAAGCACTGTGAGCCGGGTACAAATACCCGGGTTCCCTCTTTGAGCGTGGCTTCATGGCCCGCGCG
>CAIOLZ010000464.1 GCA_903859265.1 uncultured beta proteobacterium | reverse complement strand
TATTCCGGCGCCAGACGCGACACGACGGTAGAGGTCATTTGATGCACCGTGCGGTAGCTTTCCACGGCAAACAATTGGGGCACCTGCACCGATCCAATTTCGGAGATTCGTGCCAAATCGTTGCGCAGCAAGTCCACGATCATGACGTTTTCGGCCAGATTTTTCGGGTCCGCTGCGAGCCAGAGGCGGGACTGACAATCGGCCGTGCTGTCTGCGCTTCGGGGTGCAGTGCCTTTCATGGGTCGAGCGGTGAGTTGCCCGTCCCGGTTTTGCACAAACAGTTCCGGTGAAGCCGAAAGCACCCAATGCGCAGCCCCAGGGAATTGCGCTGAATCTGCTGGCAACGCCGCGAGGCAGCCAAACCCAACGGGTTGGGCAGCGCGCAACCTGCGGTAAAGCCCGATCGGCGTGCCAAATGTGCTTCCCGATAGACGGTAGCTGAAGTTGACCTGGTAAGTTTCGCCGGCACGGATGCAATCCAGAATATCTTGCACGCGTGCTTCATAGGCTGCGCGATCCATGCTGGGCTTGAGGTCAAAAACGCCCGCTGCCGAAGGCGCTAATTGCCCGTCTTGCTGTGCCAACCACTGGTCGGTCGCAGCGAGGTCCAAATGGGCCAGCTGCCGGAAAAAAAGCACCCGCAGCGCCCCCGCATCACCGGTTTCAGGGACCAGATGCAGGTCGCCAGCGCGCTGCAAGCTCGCACCCCATTCATAGTCGATGAAAACAGCCGCGTGCAAGCCACACGCCAAATCTGCCTCGACTTCGCTCCAGAATCGATCGAGCGTTTGCGGATCCGTGCATCGACGCTGGTGGGCGTAGCCGGTGTACAGCCTGCTCGACGGACGCTCTCGGGTTGCGTTGCAATCGTCCAGCAGCACAAAAACCTCGCAGGACGCGCTGCGCCCTGGCTGCATTACAAGGTATCGGTAAAGCTGCGAAGCTTGTCTGAACGGCTGGGGTGCTTGAGCTTGCGCAACGCCTTGGCTTCAATTTGGCGAATCCGCTCACGCGTTACGTCGAATTGTTTGCCCACTTCTTCGAGCGTGTGGTCGCTGGTCATCTCAATCCCGAAACGCATGCGCAGCACCTTGGCTTCGCGGGGGGTGAGGCTGTCGAGAATGTCTTTAACCACATCGCGCAAGCCCGCCTGCATGGCAGCTTCCATGGGTGCGGTATTGGCGCCGTCTTCGATGAAGTCACCCAGGTGGCTGTCGTCATCGTCCCCGATGGGCGTTTCCATGGAGATCGGCTCCTTGGCGATCTTCATGATCTTGCGGATTTTGTCTTCCGGGATTTCCATCTTCTCGGCTAGCACCGATGCGTCCGGCTCAAAACCAAACTCCTGCAAGTGCTGGCGGCTGATGCGGTTCATCTTGTTGATGGTTTCGATCATGTGAACGGGGATGCGGATGGTGCGCGCCTGGTCTGCAATCGAACGGGTAATGGCCTGGCGAATCCACCAGGTTGCATAGGTCGAGAACTTGTAGCCACGGCGGTACTCAAACTTGTCCACGGCTTTCATCAAACCGATATTGCCTTCCTGAATCAGGTCCAGAAACTGCAGTCCACGGTTGGTGTACTTCTTGGCAATCGAGATGACCAGGCGCAGGTTGGCCTCGATCATTTCCTTCTTGGCCGCGCGGGATGCGTACTCGCCCGCATTCATGCGCTTGTTAATGTCCTTGAGTTGCTCCAGAGGCACCACCACGCGGGCCTGCAAGTCCGTCAGCTTTTGTTGAAGATCCTGCACCGGAGGAATATTGCGGCCCATGATGGCGCTCCAGGGCTTGCCGGCAGCGGCCTGTTTTTCGATCCATTTCAGATTGAGCAACTGGCTTGCAACCTTATTGCCGTTCTTGTCACGGCCACTGAAATCGGCAATGAAGTTCTCTTGTGGATAGCCGCATTTGTCAACGATGATGCGACGCAGTTCGCGCTCTTTCTTGCGCACGTCATCGACCTGGCTGCGCACCATATCGCACAGCTTCTCAATGGCTTTGGCCGTGAAACGTATGGTCATCAGTTCGTCGCTCAAGGCGCGCTGTGCCTTGACGTAGGCCGGTGTTCCGTAGCCTTCCTTGTCATAAACCTTGTGCATTTTTTCGAACAAATCGCGCATTTGGTCGAAGCGCTCCAACGCCTGCTTTTTGAGCTCCTCGAGCTTTTTGGTCAGAGCCTTGGAGCCGCCCTTGCCGTCGTCGTCATCGGCTTCATCGAACTCGTCGAAGTCTTCTTCGGCCACATAATCGTCGGCTTCATTGGGATTGGAAAAACCGTCCACGATGGTCGTGATCACGACTTTGTTTTCGCGGATTTCCTCGCCCAGACGCAAGATTTCGGCAATCGTGGCCGGCGAAGCAGAAATCGCCTCCATCATGGCCATCAGACCGCCTTCAATGCGCTTGGCGATTTCAATTTCGCCTTCTCGGGTCAGCAGTTCCACCGTTCCCATCTCGCGCATGTACATGCGCACCGGGTCGGTCGTGCGACCAAACTCGCTGTCCACTGTGGAGAGTGCGGCTTCGGCTTCCTCTTCAGCTTCTTCGACGGTTGCAGCGGTGGACACGTTGTTGTTGAGCAGCAGGGTTTCTGCGTCCGGGGTTTGTTCATACACCGCCACGCCCATGTCGTTCAACATGGAGATCACAACTTCAAGCGTTTCCGCGTCAACCAGCTTGTCGGGCAAGTGGTCCGAAATTTCACCGTGCGTCAAATAGCCGCGCGTTTTACCCAGCGTAATCAGCGCCTTCAGGCGAGCGCGGCGTTTGGCAAGGTCTTCTTCGGACAGGATGGTTTCATCCAGGCCGAACTCTTTCATCAGCGCACGCTCTTTGGCCTTGCTGATTTTCATGCGCAGCGGCTTGACTTTCTCCCCCGTGGACGCGACGGGTTCCCCGACCAGATCGGCCTCTATGTCCGCCATGTCCAGATCGTCAGCAACGACTTCGGCCACTGGTTTGGGTTTGCGGCCACG
>CAIOLZ010000463.1 GCA_903859265.1 uncultured beta proteobacterium | reverse complement strand
TGACCCGGGTCGCCTCCAGCCCTCTTAACGCCCGGCTCTGCACCAAAGATAAGCTCATTCCTCATTTTCCCAAAATGGTGCGCTGTGTAGCGGTGCATCGCTCCGCTGCGCACTAAAACCGTGCAAGCGAACGGCTTGCCCCGAAAAAACGGCAATCTTGACGTGAATTGGGTGATGTCAAAGGGCCCAAGTCGTTTGTGGATACTTGGCACGGACCCTGCTTAACACTGTCCGACTCCCATCGCGTGGAGCAGCAGGCGATTCCAGTCCGGTGTCTGCAAACCTTTGTAATCAAGTAGAGGTGAATACATGAAACTCGTAACGGCAATTATCAAACCGTTCAAGCTCGATGAGGTCAGAGAAGCCTTGTCGGGTATTGGCGTGCAGGGCATCACAGTGACAGAGGTTAAAGGTTTTGGGCGTCAGAAGGGCCATACCGAGCTGTACCGCGGTGCAGAGTACGTGGTGGACTTTCTGCCCAAGGTCAAGATTGAGGCCGCCATTGACGACGCGTTGCTTGAGCAAGTCATTGAAGCCATCGAAACGGCTGCACGCACCGGAAAAATCGGCGACGGAAAAATCTTCGTGTACGACGTGGAACAAGTGGTCCGCATCCGCACCGGCGAGACGGGCAAAGAGGCGCTGTAAGGCGCCGCTTTTATCTAAATAAAGGAAAGAATCATGAAAAAACTGCTTGTATCCCTTGCGCTGGGACTCGGTTTGTTGGCGTCGGCAAATTTTGCGACCGCCCAAACCGCAGCGCCCGCCGCAGCCGCGTCGGAAGCCAAAGCGGAAGCGCCCGCTGCGTCTGCACCCGCCGCTGCCGCATCCGGCGCAACCGCCGCAGCCCCTGCGGCTGATGCATCCGCTGCGGTTGCTCCCACCCCCAACAAGGGTGACACAACGTGGATGCTGGTTTCGAGCGCGCTCGTCATCATGATGAGCATTCCCGGTCTGGCACTGTTCTATGGCGGCCTGGTGCGCAGCAAGAACATGCTGTCTGTGCTGATGCAGGTGTTCGTAACCTTCTCGCTCATTGTGGTGCTGTGGTTTATCTACGGATACAGCCTGGCATTCACCGAGGGCAATGCCTACATCGGCGGGTTCGACCGGCTGTTCATGAAGGGCGTCTGGGACAACGCGGCGGGTACTTTTGCCAATGCTGCGACGTTCAGCAAAGGCGTGCCGATGTATGAAATCGTTTATGCCGTGTTCCAGGCAACGTTTGCGGCCATCACCTGCTGTCTGATCGTCGGTTCGTTTGCAGAACGCATCAAGTTCTCTGCAGTGCTGGCTTTCATGGTGCTGTGGTTTACCTTCAGCTACCTGCCGATCGCCCACATGGTCTGGTTCTGGGCAGGTCCTGACGCTTATGTCAGCAAAGACGTGATTGACAAGGTCAACGCCACTGCCGGTCTGGCATGGCAATGGGGCGCGCTGGACTTTGCCGGCGGCACTGTGGTGCACATCAACGCGGCTGTGGCCGGTATCGTGGGCGCAGTCTTTGTTGGCAAGCGCATTGGTTACGGCAAGGAAGCCATGGCTCCGCACAGCCTGACCTTGACGATGGTCGGTGCATCTTTGCTGTGG
>CAIOLZ010000462.1 GCA_903859265.1 uncultured beta proteobacterium | reverse complement strand
GTGAGCTCCGTCTTTTCCTTGTAATCATTGATGTCGTAATTGGAAATGATTTCCTGTTCCGGCGCAGAACCGGGCTGGCCGGTGCGCAGTACGATGCGCAGCTTGCGGTTCTTCAGTGTTTCGCGGATGTGTTTCACGACCGAAAGGCCGGCGCTGTCATCTTCCATCACGACGTCCAGCAGCATCATCGCGGCGTCCGGATGCTGCTCTGCCAGGGTCTTGGCTTCAAACCCGCTGAAGGCGCTGATGGTGAGCAGTTTGCGGCCTTCAAAGCGAAAGTCCTTGAGCGCCAGTCGGGTCAGCTCGTGCACCGACATGTCGTCGTCCACCACCAGAACTTTCCACGGTGCAGGCTCGGGGGCAACGTCCGCCGAGGGCAAGGATTCTTCGGTAAAAACCAGCAATTCGTTGTCATCCATGGGCGTCATTCGACCTCCAAAAAAATCGCGGACAGCGATGAAAGGATACAGCTTGCGTGTGACGTTCGCTGCCGCTCGGCACCCTAGCCGCCGGGCGGCGTAAACAGCGAGGCCGGCGCGCCGGATCTGCGGTCCACAAAATAGCTGCTCCCCGCAGTCTGCTTGGCCAGTTTCTTGGCTTCAGCCAGACGGTCGGAGATTTCCGCGGGGCTGTCAAAGTTGCCGGGTTCCACGCGCAGCAGCCCGGCGGACAAACTCACCAAGGGGTGAAAGACCTCCACGCCTTGGCGGTTCGTCGTGAACAAACCGCCAGCGGCGATATGTTCCGGTCTGAAGTGCCCCAATACCTGCTTGTCAAAATGCGCCAAAGCGGTGCGGATACGTTCCTCCCAATCTGCGGATTCCAGCAGCAGAACAAAGTCGTCACCGCCGATGTGGCCGAGGAAGTCGTGCTTCGCCTCGGTCACGCCAGCCAGCACCTGCGCGGCAAGGCGAATTACCCCGTCTCCGGCGTGGTAGCCATAGACATCGTTAAAGCCCTTGAAGTTGTCGAGATCGAAGTAGCCCACGACGAAGCGCGTGCCCTTGTGCAGCCGCAGGTCAATTTGTTGGTCGATAGGCACGTTGCCGGGCAGCAAAGTGAGCGGATTTGCGTAGCGTGCGAGCGAAACCTGCAATTCGGTCACTGCGCGAATTAATTCCGTCATGCGACCAGTACCCTGGTAAATGCCTGCTTGCGTCACAAAAAAGCCATCGAGCAAATGGCGATCGTCGAGCTTGGACACAACTGCCGACATTTCCAGCAGCGGTGTGCCGGCGTCGAACACCAGCGGGTTGGGATCCATCAGCCGGGTGCAGGAACGCCGCCCCAGCAATTCCTGGAAGTAGCCTTCTGTTCCGCGCCGCAGAATATCGAGCGAGCGCAGAACTCCGAGCACTTTTTTCTGCCCATCCACCACCACAAGGCTGGTCAGCGACGGTTCAGCGTTGAAAATTTTGATGACTTCGTTGCAGGTAGCTTCCGGGGTCACGGTTGCTACTTCCCGCGCCAACATGCCCGCGTTCATGGGGTGCTGCAGTCCCTTGGTGGCGGGTGCGTTGGACTCGGGTGCGAGTTCGGTCATGGTTTGGGTGGCTTGCGCTCCGCTAATCCTAATACCAGCGGCAATTTCTGGCACTTCGGCTTGACCTGCCTTCGCATTTATCCAACGGCGTCACACGCTTGTCACGCTGAGCTAGTGGAACCGGCAGGCAGGGTGCGAATTTGGAGGATGGCACCGTGGAAGATGGTTCACAAATTTGTAATTTATCGGCAATACGATGTCATGCTGCAAAAAATCTGAACCGGGAGTTTCGATAATGACAACCCATTCTTCGAGCGAAAGCATTCGCGATGATGGCCTGCGCTATGTCAAGAAAAAGTCCGGGTCAGGTTTTGGAACTTCCAATAAAACGCGCTCTTGCTATGTTTGCTCCAAGCACCATCCGCAATCAGAGGGCGTGACGGTGGGGGTCCTCGGCAGGGCTGAGTTTTTTTGCTCTGTGCAGTGCAAGGAAAAGCTGTTCAAGCCTCGCCGATAAGCCTTAACCACGTGTTTCCCGCCGTCCCGGAGTGTTCTTCATGACTGAAAAAGTATTCAACGTTTTGTTTTTATGCACCAGCAATTCGGGCCGAAGCTTGCTGGCCGAGGTGCAACTCAATGTGTTGGGCAAGGGGCGCTTCAGGGCCTTCTCGGCAGGCAGTTTTCCTGCCGGCAGCGTGAACCCCTTTGCGATTGCATTCCTGAAAAATGCGGGTTTGCCGACTGACGGTTTACGCAGCAAATCGTGGGATGAATTTGCCGCGCCGGGTGCGCCGGTCATGGACTATGTGCTGACGGTGTGCGACGACGCTGCCGAAACCCAGTGTCCGGTGTGGCCTGGACAACCCATCACGGCACACTGGAGCGTGCCTGACCCTGCCGCCGTCGAAGGCGACAACGCGCAAAAGAGTCAGGCAATGGTTGCCGCCGCCGCCAACCTTCGCAAGCGCATCGAGTTGCTGGTGGCTCTGCCCACCTCGTCCCTGGACCGTATGGGCATCAAGGCCAGTTTGCAAAAAATCGGGACCGCCTGAGATTCCATCGGCACGTGATTTCCGTGCCGGACAGTTGTTGTATCGAGGCACTGTCATCAATTCTTCATGCCAATGCCATCCCTGAGTCATGCCCGGTCCGCAGAATTGCGACCATGAACTTGATGGCTCAATCCTCCGTAAACGCGCTGCCCATGCCGCTGGTTTTTTGCGCGCCAATGGAGCGCTGCCGAGGGGTGCCGCCTGACGATGGTTGCCCTGGCAATGCGGTCTGCCCTCAAGTCATCACTGAAGCCCCGACCCCGGGGCTTTTTTCTGCAACGCATTGGGACAAGCAATAAAAATGGAACAACGGATGAATGGTTTGCCAGCAACGCCGCACCTCGACGCAGGCCTGTCGCCTGCGGCTACTCTTCGCACGGCGGGCATGCAGACCCAAGCGACGCTTGCGGGGATCGAAGTCTCGTGGGCGCGCCATTTGGATGACGTCCGCGAAGCACAGCGGCTGCGCTTCAACGTGTTTGCAGGTGAAATGGGTGCGCGCTTGAGTACACCCATAGAAGGCCACGACGTAGATTTGTTCGACAACTATTGCGAGCATGTTCTGGTGCGTGACCAGCTCACGCAACAGGTGGTAGGCACTTACCGCGTTTTGACTCCGGTGCAAGCCAAGCGGGTTGGCAGCACTTACAGCGATACCGAATTCGATCTGACGCGACTGCGCTTTTTGCGTGAGCGCATGGTCGAGCTCGGTCGCAGCTGCGTGCATCCGGACCACCGGCACGGTGGCGTCATCATGGCGCTCTGGGGAGCTCTGGCCGACTTCATGCAGCGCAATCAGCTCGACACCATGATCGGTTGTGCCAGTGTGCCCATGCTGCACAACGGGTTGGTAAGCGGTGATGTTGCGGCCAGCATCTGGCGCATGCTCCGGCAAACCCACCTTGCCGGTATCGAATACCACGTGCGTCCGCGTTTGCCGTTGCCGATCGAACAGCTTGACTCGACGCTCGACGTAGAGCCGCCTGCTCTGATCAAAGGCTATCTGCGTCTGGGCGCCAAGGTCCTGGGCGCACCGGCTTGGGATCCTGATTTCAACACGGCCGACTTGCCAATGCTATTGCGCATTGCCGACCTGCCTTCCCGTTACCGCAAACACTTTTTGGGGGTCTGATGCGCACTGCTTTTGAAGCCTTTGGAAATGACTGGCCAGGTCTTGCTGCCGGCGTCGGCCATGATCATGAAGAAGACCACACAGGCCAACGCTGCCGAGCAATTTTTATTTCCGATATCCATCTCGGAACCGCAGGGTGCCAGGCCGGCGCGCTTCTTGATTTCCTGAAACACCACAACAGCGAATACCTGTATCTGGTGGGCGACATTGTGGACGGCTGGCAACTGCGCCGGCGCTGGTTCTGGCCACAAGCGCACAACGACGTAGTCCAAAAGCTGCTGCGTCGTGCGCGCAAAGGCTGCCGTGTGGTGTTTGTGCCGGGTAACCATGACGAGTTCGCGCGCGGCTTTGTCGGTCACCAATTTGGTGGCATCGAGGTGCATCAGGACACCGTGCACACGACCGCGGACGGACGCAAACTCTGGATCACCCACGGTGACTACTTTGACGGCGTGATCCAGTGTGCCAAGTGGCTGGCGTATCTGGGGGACAACGCCTATGAATTGACGCTGCGTTTGAACCGCCACTTCAACAGCCTGCGGGCACGCATGGGGTTGCCGTACTGGTCGCTTTCTGCGTACCTGAAAGGCAAGGTCAAATCGGCACTGAACTACGTGACGGACTTTGAAGTGGCCGTGGCGACGGAAGCCCGCAACCGTGGACATGATGGCGTGGTGTGTGGCCATATCCACCGTGCCGAAATGCGCGACATCAACGGAGTTTTGTACTGCAATGATGGCGATTGGGTTGAAAGCCGCAGTGCGCTGATCGAGCACATGGACGGCAGTCTTGAAATCGTGCATTGGGACGACATCCTGACCCAGCAGGCCAAGGCCATGACCAAGCTGCCACTGTTGGGCGTGAGCGCCTGATTCCTGCCGCCACGTGCCGGCTTTGGTGATTTGGGGTCTGTAAACTCAGACTCCAATAACGAATCACTACAAGGAGCACACCTATGGTCGCATCAATGCAGCATCCTGTTCCTGCATCGGGCCATCTGGCCGGCGGTTTGCCGCAACTGCTTGACCGTGACCACAGCATTCTTGCTTTCAATGAGCGGGTGTTTAACTGGGCGGAGCGTGAAGACGTGCCGCTGCTGGAGCGCCTGCGTTACCTGTGCATCGTGTCGTCCAACCTCGATGAATTCTTCGAGGTGCGGGCAGAGCCGCACCTGATTGCCAACCGCTCCAAGGACCAAAAGGGTACTTTTACGGTCGATACCTTCGATCGACTGGCTGCTTCGCTGCACGCCCTGGTGGCTCGTCAATATGCGCTTTACAACGAAAAGTTGCTGCCGGCATTTGAGGCGCAAGGCATACACATCCTGGCCCACGGCGAGCGCAACGCATCCCAGCGTGCCTGGGTAAAACAGTATTTCGACCGCGAGGTCAAACCCCTGCTGGTTCCAGTGGGCCTGGACCCCTCCCACCCGTTCCCGCAAGTGGCCAACAAGTCGCTCAACTTTATCGTCCGGCTGGGCGGCAAAGACGCATTTGGACGCGAGAACGAAATCGCGATCGTCAAAGTCCCGCGCGTCTTGCCACGCCTCATTCGTATGCCTGACCGCGTGTCCGGCGGCAAATTGATATTGGTGTCGCTCTCCAGTGTGATTCGGGCCCATCTGGATGCGCTTTTTGTCGGACGCACGGTAGGGCAGTTTTCACAGTTCCGGGTGACGCGCCACTCCGATCTGGCGGTGGACGAAGAAGACGTCAAAAACCTGCGCACTGCGTTGCGACAGGGCCTGGTGCACCGCCACTACGGGCAGGCTGTGCGGCTGGAAGTGTCTGCCGGTTGTTCGGAGTTTTTGTCGAACTTTTTGCTCGACCAGTTTGAGCTGCCGCAGAAGTCCTTGTTTCGGGTTCCGGGTCCGGTCAATCTGGTGCGCCTGACCCAATTGATTGACCTGGTGGACCGGCCGGACTTGTGTTTCACGCCTTATCGCGGCGCCTATCCACGCCTGATTCAACCGGGGCAGTCGATGTTTGAGCAACTCAAGCAACATGACATCCTGATTCACCAGCCGTTTGAGAGTTTTGACGGTGTATTGGCATTTCTGCGCGAGGCCGTCAACGACCCCAATGTGCTGGCTATCAAGCAGACGATTTACCGTACCGGGGCCGATTCCGAGTTGATGGATTTGCTGCGCGAGGGTGTGCGCCGAGGCAAGGAAGTGATGGTGGTGGTGGAGCTCAAGGCGCGTTTTGACGAAGAGGCCAATATCAACTGGGCGGAAATGCTGGAGTCCATCGGAGCGCAGGTGGTGTACGGCGTTGTCGGCCTCAAAACCCACGCCAAGATGATGCTGGTAACAAGGCGTGAAGGCAAACAGCTCAAGCGCTACGGCCATTTGTCCACCGGCAACTACAACCCCCGCACGGCGCGTCTTTATACCGACATCAGTCACATCACGGCGGATGCCGCCATCACTTCCGATATGGAACATGTTTTCGTGCATTTGGCCAGCCAGAGCCGACTGCCAAAGTTGCGCAAACTGTGGATGGCACCTTTCCATTTGCACCGCAATTTCATCCGCAAAAT
>CAIOLZ010000461.1 GCA_903859265.1 uncultured beta proteobacterium | reverse complement strand
CGAATTTTTTGAGCACCGACCACGACCTCCGTGACATCGTGGAGGGTTCACGCATGGTGCGCAGCATTGCCAATTCCAAGCCGCTGGCAGACATACTCCAAAGCGAACACCTGCCGGGTCTGGCGGTGCAAAGCGATGAGGATGTCTTGAAAGATTTCCGCACGCGCGCCGGTTCGGTGTACCACGCCTCCTGCACCTGCGCGATGGGACCCGATGCGGCCACATCGGTGGTGGATGCACGCTTGCGTGTACACGGCATTGCGCGCTTGCGGGTTGTGGACGCCTCCATCTTTCCAAATGTGACCTCTGGCAATACCAATGCGCCAGTGATCATGGTGGCTGAAAAAGCCTCCGACATGATCCTGCAGGACAACCCATAAATTCACAATGCACTCCCAACACCGCACAAGGACGCAACCATGTCAAAACTGAAAATCGGCTTCATAGGCCTGGGCTCGCTCGGCGAAGGTCTCTGCAACAGCCTGGTGAAAGCCGGCTACCCGGTCACCGTGAACGACCTCAACAAAGACCTCGCCAATAGGCTTCTGGCGGGCGGTGCCACCTGGGCTGACGACGTGGCAAGCGCCTGTCGCAATGCCGACGTGGTGATCACTGTGTTGCCATCGCCGGCGGTATCGCGCAAAGTCGTGGAGGGTCCGGGCGGCGTGTTTGAGAACCTCAAAGCGGGGGGCATCTGGATCGAGATGAGTACCACCGACATGGAAGACCTGCTCCGCCTGTCTGAAGTGGCGAAAAGCAAGGGTATCAGCGTGCTGGAGTGCCCGGTCACCGGCGGTGTGCATTTGGCCAATTCTGGCGAAATTACCGTGCTGGTTGGCGGCGAAGAACCCACCTTCAAACGTGTGGAGGGCATTCTCTCCACCATCGGTGGGGAGATTATCTACATGGGCAAAATGGGCAATGCCTCGGTTGTCAAAGTTGTCACCAATATGCTCGCCTTTATTCACCTTATCGCTGCCGGTGAGGCCATGATGCTTCCGGCCAAATACGGCGTCGATCCAGATGCCACTTACCGCGCCATTCGCGCCAGCTCCGGCAACAGCTTTGTGCACGAAACCGAAAGCAAACTCGTGCTCTCGGGCAGCTACAACGTCAAGTTCACGATGGATCTGGCTTGCAAAGACTTGGGGCTGGTCAATGGCATTGCCGAAAAGCTCGGTGTGCCGCTGGAGTTGGGCAGCATGGCACAGCAAATTTTCCGGCGTGCGCGTGGCCTGATGGGCGGCAACGCGCAGTCCCCCGAAGTGGTGCGCATGATCGAGAAAGCCTGTGACCTTGAATTGCGCGCTCCGGGGTATCCCAGCGAACTCGTTGCGGAATAAGGAGAACGCTTTGACATATTGCAACTTTTACATTGACGGCGCCTGGGTCGAACCGCTCGAACCCGGTGCACCACACCCCATCGTCAACCCAGCCACCGAAGGCGTGGTGGGCCAAGTGGCTATGGGCGGCACAGCCGATGCGGATCGCGCTGTGATGGCGGCACGCCGTGCGTTCGACGCCTACAGCCAAACCACGTTAGAGCAGCGCAAGCAAATGCTGGAAAAGCTCTACACCGTGTTCGAGCGCCGCTACGTGGAAATGGCGCAAGCCATCAGCACCGAAATGGGTGCGCCGTGGGACTTGGCGCACGATTCGCAAGCCGAATGCGGCACCGGCCACATCCGCGCCACGCTCGACGCAGCCAAAGACTTCCCCTTTGAAGTCAAAAGCGGCAAAGGCAATTTGCTGTGCGAACCGGTGGGCGTGTGCGTGCTGATTACGCCTTGGAACTGGCCCATGAACCAAATCATGGCAAAACTCGCTCCAGCCTTACTCACTGGCTGCACCGTGGTGCTCAAGCCCAGCGAATTCGCCGCCCTGTCTGCAAAACTCATGGCCGAAATCATGCACGAGGCAGGCTATCCAGCAGGCGTGTTCAACATGGTCTATGGCGACGGCCCGGTCGTGGGAGCAGCGCTGAGCGCGCACCCCGAGGTGGATATGGTGTCCTTCACCGGCTCAACGGGCGCTGGCATCGCGGTAGCCAAAGCAGCAGCGGACACCGTCAAGCGCGTGGTGCAAGAACTCGGTGGCAAATCACCCAACATCATTTTTGCCGATAGCGATGTCGAGGAAGCCGTGGCGCGCGGCGTCAAGCGCTGCTTTGGCAACACAGGTCAGAGCTGCAACGCACCCACTCGCATGCTGATTGAACGCTCGGTGTATGACAAAGCCGTCGCGGCTGCGGTAAAAGCGGGCGCCGATGTCAAAGTGATTCAGCCCACCGAAAAAGGCAATGGCGTGGGCCCCTTGGCGATGAAGCGCCAGTTTGACACCGTACAGCGCTACATCGGCATCGGCATGCAATGCGGTGCGCGCTTGGTGCTCGGTGGCCTAGGGCGTCCCGAGGGCTTTGACAAAGGCTACTTTGTGCGCCCCACCATCTTTGCCGATGTAAGCAACGACATGCCGATTGCGCAGCAAGAAATCTTCGGGCCCGTGTTGTGCTTGATTGCGTTTGATAACGAAGAAGACGCCATCCGAATTGCCAACGACACGCCTTATGGCCTGGCCGGTTATCTAAGTACCAACGATATGGCCAAAGCCAAACGTGTAGCCAAGCGCATCCGCGCAGGCAACATCTCGGTCAACGCGTCAGGCAATGAATATTGCAACCCATTTGGCGGCTACAAACAAAGTGGCAACGGGCGTGAATGGGGCCGCTTTGGCATCCATGATTTCATCGAATACAAAATCATCAACGGGCTGTGAATGTGGCCCCCACGCTTGTCACTGCGTGTACTGCGCTGCCCCCTAAAGGGGGCGCATTTTTCCTTGGGGCGGCCCTGCGGAAAAACAT
>CAIOLZ010000460.1 GCA_903859265.1 uncultured beta proteobacterium | reverse complement strand
GCCTTTCAAGATTGAGGGCTACCTGTTTATTGCCATGATTTATTTTGTTTTCTGCTTCTCCATGTCGCGCTACAGCAATTGGATTGAGAAGCAGGTCAATAAAAGCAAATTGCGCTGATTTCGATTTTCCAAAAATAAATTACCGGATTTTTTATGTCTGAAAACATCATCACCTTCGACAAGGTCAACAAGTGGTACGGCAACAACTTTCATGTGTTGCGCGACATCGACCTGCAGGTCAAACAGGGTGAACGCATTGTCGTTTGCGGCCCTTCGGGCTCCGGGAAATCCACGCTGATCCGCTGTATCAACCGGCTCGAAGAGCACCAGGCGGGCCACTTGATTGTGGACGGCGTCGAGCTTACCGACGATGTCAAGGCGATTGACGACGTGCGCAAAAAAGTCGGCATGGTGTTTCAGCAGTTCAACCTCTTCCCGCATCTCACCGTGCTGGAAAACCTGACGCTGTCACCCATGTGGGTCGGCAAAATGCCGAAAAAAGAAGCCGAAGAAAAAGCCATGGTCCAGCTCGAGCGCGTGCGCATCGCCAACCAGGCCGGCAAATACCCGCTGCAACTCTCCGGCGGCCAGCAGCAGCGCGTGGCGATTGCCCGTGCCCTGTGCCTCAAGCCCAAGATCATGCTGTTTGACGAGCCCACCTCGGCGCTGGACCCCGAGATGATCAAGGAAGTCCTGGACGTGATGATCGAGATGGCCAATCAGGGCATCACCATGCTTTGCGTCACCCATGAAATGGGTTTTGCCAAAGCAGTGGCAGACCGGGTGATCTTCATGGATCAGGGCCAGATCGTGGAGCAGAACAACCCCCACGATTTCTTCAACAACCCGCAAAGTGAACGCAGCCGAGATTTCCTGTCCAAGATTCTGGGACACTGACACTACGAACCCAGGCGATCCTGGGTCCAGCGCAACAAGTCTGTCCACATCTGGTGAATCTCCGCGTCGGTTGGCGCGCGGTTCGCGTTCGGCAGCTCGATGGTGACGACCGGCACCCGTTTGTGAACGCCGGCGTAATTCCCCAGCGAGCCGGGATAGATGCCAACCTGGTCGAGGTACAAACGCCCCAATCGGCTTGGCGGTACCGACGGCCCGTCAAAGTCGAGCAGGCCATATGGCGCGTGAATGCTGACGATCAGGTTGGGCTTGAACGCAGTGATTTGGTCCAGCAAAAAGCGCGACTCGGGTTCGGACAAGGGCTTGGCGCCCGGCCAGCGGCGCGGGTCACGGCGGGTGCGGTTTTCCCAATACACGCGCGCATCACGCTCCCAATTGGGTGTTGGAAAGTTGCGATTCAAATCAACCCCGTTGGCGTTGACACGGCGCGATGGATGCGCAAAAAGCCCATCCGGATTGAGTGCCGGAATAAAGCGCCAATACACCGCTTGCGGCATGTCTGCCGGGGGCACTTGTGCCAAACCAATCCAGTGAAACACGACGGAACTCGATGACATTTCATCGCCATGAATCGCCCCTATCACGAGTATTCGGAGTTTGGCGTCGTCACCCGCAACATCACGACCCCATATCACCCGATCCTTCACGGAACGGGCCTGCATGTCCTGCAATTGGGCGGCCAGACACAGCGGCATCTGGACACCGGGCAGACGCGCGACAAACTCGTCACAGGCCCCGGCCATTGCATCGCTTTTCCAGACCAGGCAGGTCACCAGAAAAGCAATTGGGATCAAACGCAACCACATTCGAGGATTGTAGGTTGCCCCAGCTTGGCGGCAGGTTGATTCGCAGGAATCAACAGCAGGCTTGGAAATCGGGTTAAATCTCGGCCATGCAAAAAAACGTTCCCTCGCCAGCGAGCCGCCCGGGCGCACCCAGCTTCTCGAAATCCGAATTCAAAGTGGCACTGAGCATGTTTGCAACCGGAGTGACGATTGTCACTGCACGAACCGCATCGGGCAGCTTGGTGGGGCTCACGGCCAATTCCTTCAACTCGGTGTCATTGGCCCCTCCGCTGGTACTGTGGAGCCTCTCAAAAGCTGCCAGCACGCTTGCAGCATTCAGCACGGGATCGCATTACGCCATCAACATTCTGGGCGCTGATCAACAAGAACTGGCCAAGCGCTTTGCCACACAGGGTACGGATCGTTTTGCAGGAGTCGATTTCACCGAGGGCATTCAGGGCGCGCCCTTGTTGAGCGGTGCCGTGGCTAGCTTTGAATGCTTCAACCGTAGCCGCTACGAGGAAGGTGACCACGTCATTTTTGTGGGAGAAGTCGAACACTGCAACCATGTTGCAGATGCCTCGCCGTTGCTGTTCCATGGCGGCAAGTTTTACGCCGAGCACCCGCTGTAATTCGGGTCCAGCCGCCTCGCCGCGGCCCGGTTAACCCCCGATGCGGGTTTCGCTGTCCGACAGGGCCGAGCGGTAAGCGCCACAACCGATCAAACGTTCATCGTCCAGCGGCAAGACAAACGAAGACTTGCCGCGCACGTCGCCGGTTGCCAAATTGATGATGTTGTACTCGACCCATCCGCCCCCCATCTCGCAACGCCTCCAGGCATCTTCCAGCAGCTGCTGCGCATCGACGCCCGGCGCGTCGAACAAACTGGTGCCCACCCGATTCACGTCAGCGCCCATGACCCGGTACACACCCTGGCGGTCGAACACGAACACGTACAAATCGCGGTCTATAAAACCGCCATTTTTGTCATGAAAGATTTCAAACGCTTTGTCGAAGCCGACCGATGCCACCAGCGCCTGTGCCCGTGTCGCAATATTGAGCGCTTCGTCAGCGGTGCCCTGGCGAAGCTTGATGTAGGTGACGGCGTTTTCCAGTTGGCGCGAACGCTGCATCAAACGGCTGGAGCGGTGCGAGGTGCGGTCCACCAGACCGGAGTTCTCTATCGTCACGCGGTCCAGATCGCCCACCGCCTGGACCACTTCTGACAGCGCAATGCTTTGCTTGGCGCTGCCGTCTGCCATCGCCTCGACATTTTGTGCAATCTCTGAAATACCCGTGACCAGGCTGGTCATCAGGCCGCTGACGGCTTCGATTTCAGTGACGGTATCAGTCACTTTGGACGCCGACTCTGCAATGAGGTTGCGCACCTCGGCCGCCGCGCTCTGACTGCGTCGGGCCAGATTGCGCACCTCTGCAGCAACCACCGCAAAACCCTTGCCCTGGTCGCCGGCTCGGGCGGCCTCCACGGCAGCATTCAAGGCCAGCAAATTGGTCTGGAAAGCAATACCGTCAATGGTGCCGATAATTTCCCGCATTCGCTCGGACGTGGTACGCAATCCGGTCATCCCATTGACGGTTTTGGCCATCAACGTGCTGGCATTGCCAGCCTCTGAATGCAGACTTTGCGTCATCAGGCTGACCTCCTGTGCGGCCTCTGAATTGCGTGAAACGGTTTCACTCACCTGGGCGACATTGGTGGCGGCCTCTTCCAGGCTGACAGCCTGCGACTGCGTACGCTGCGACAGTGAATGACCATCCTCCACCAACTGCCCGCCAACATGGGTCACCATGCTCGAAGCGCTGCGCACATCGGCGACCAACTCGGACAAAACTGCCAGCATCGTCTCGAACTCTTTGCTGATGTCAGCGATTTCATCCTTCCCGGGCACTGTTACCGTGACGGCAAGATTGCCCGCCGTGCCTTGACTGATGGCGCTGTGCAAGGCACCAATACTCTGAACGGTTGCCAGCGAAAAACACCATATCAAGTAAACCACCAGCACCACGCCAACGCCTTCGAGTCCGGCCAGGAGCCAAATGCTGGATCCTGCCTTGTCAGCGCGCTGCTGCAAAGCCATAAGCAGTTGTTGCGAAGCAGCTTTGCGAAATTGGCTTTGCGCCGCCAAAGCAGCGTCTCCCGCTTTCGTCAGCGCGCCCAGTGCATCGGCAGCGGCAGGCGCCGCGACGAACGCCCG
>CAIOLZ010000459.1 GCA_903859265.1 uncultured beta proteobacterium | reverse complement strand
GCCGGCCAACAGCTTGGCGTGCAGGGTTTCGTTGGAATCGTAATTGTCGTAACGGACCTTGATGCCGGTCTCTTTTTCAAAGTTTTTAATCGTGTCGTCGGCGATGTAATCGGACCAGTTGTAGATGTTGAGCACCTTGGAGTCGGCGGCTTGTGCTGCAGTCATGCCGATTACTGCAGCAGTGATCCAAATGGCTGAGTAAAGAAATGTTTTCACTACAAATTGCATAATAAACGTCTGATTTTTATTAAAAAAACAGACGTTTATAACACTAATTTATAGCAACAGCGCAGCAATTCTCTCCGGTGAAATGTCGTTCAGGCAACGCATATGCCCCAATGGGCACTGGCGCGCAAAGCAAGGCGCGCAATCCAGCGCGGGCACATAGTTGGCATCGTTTTTGAGCCATACCACTTGGGCCTTATCGTTCAGCGGTGGCGTATGCAAGGGGCTGGAAGAGCCATACACCGCTACCTGCGGCACCCCAAATGCCGCCGCCACATGCATCAGGCCTGAGTCATTGCTCACCATTGCTTTGGCATTGGCGATCAGCGCCAATGCCTGATCCAGCGACGTTCGCCCGCTCAGGTCCACACAGCGCTCGGCAAGCGTCTCATTGGCGATAGCGGCTATTTCGCCGCACAGGTCACGCTCCTTGGCCGAGCCCAGCAACACGACCGGGCCGGGCAGCAGTTTGGCCAATTGCGCAAAGTGATGCGCGGGCCAGCGCTTGGCAGGCCCATATTCCGCACCGGGCGCCAGCACATAAAACGACTGCGCCTGCAGACCCCATGTGGACAACGCGACGGCGCTGTGCGTGGCGTCCAGCTCGAGATGCGGCCGGTCATCGGCAACAATCTGTGCATCGCTCAATGCCGAATAAAAGCCCACCATGGCCGGGCGCTGCTCGCCCCTGGGATTTGGCAAGCGGTGCGTCAGCAGGCCGTAGCGCCATTCACCGGTATAGCCAACCCGTTTGGGAATGCCCGCCCACCAGGGCAGCAAGGCGCTCTTCAAGGAATTGGGACAGACATAAGCGATATCAAACTGGTCTCGCAACTGGTGCGCCATCGCCCGCCTCGCTGCCCATTGCAGGCCGCCATGTGCGAACGGGAATTCAATCACTTGGGCGACATGCGGCATCGCCCTATATACCGGCGCCACCCAAGGCAGGGCACCTACGGTGACGCGCTCACCGCGCGCCTGCAAGCGTCTGAGAAGTGGCTCGGTCATGACCGCGTCGCCGATCCACTGCGGCGCGATCACCAGCGACCGGGTCATGGCTGACAAGCCTGTCTCAGCGCTGGCACGTCAATGGTGTGCGTCGAAGTGTTCGCCCGCCTTGAGCTTGTAAACCGTGCCGCAATACGCGCATTTGGCCTCGCCACTGCGTCCAACATCGAGATACACCTTGGGGTGGGTGTTCCAGGTTTGCATGTGGGCCAGGGGGCTGGGGCAAAAAACGCCCCCCTGGTGGTTCAGGTCGGAAGCCAGAATTTCGATCGGTGCGGCTTGGGGTTTGGTCATGGATTT
Organism: uncultured beta proteobacterium; assembly: GCA_903859265.1. GTDB lineage: Bacteria > Pseudomonadota > Gammaproteobacteria > Burkholderiales > Burkholderiaceae_C > Allorhodoferax. The sequence continues at coordinate 2,466 of CAIOLZ010000459.1, read as the reverse complement.
CACCTGGTTTTATCGGGATCTTCGAGCGCTCAAACCTTGGCTAACCAATGCGCGTATTTTGGATTGCGGCCGTTAACGATGTCAAAAAACGCGGTTTGGATTTTTTCAGTAATGGGCCCGCGTGAGCCCACATAGTCACCCTTGCCCAGTTCAATGCGGTCGAGTTCGCGAATCGGCGTAACTTCAGCGGCAGTGCCCGTGAAGAAGGCCTCGTCAGCGATGTACACCTCATCGCGGGTGATGCGCTTTTGCACCAGCTCCAGCCCGAGGTCTTTGCAGATGTGCATCACGGTGTTGCGGGTAATGCCGTTCAAGGCTCCAGCAGAGAGGTCGGGTGTGAAGACCACACCATCTTTCACGATGAAGAGATTTTCACCCGCGCCTTCGGACACAAAGCCGTTGGCATCGAGCAACATGGCTTCGTCGTAGCCGTCGTCGGTGGCTTCCATGTTCGCCAGGATGGAATTGGTGTAGTTGCTCACCGCTTTGGCCTGCGTCATGGTGATGTTCACATGGTGGCGGGTGTAGCTCGAAATCTTGACGCGGATGCCGCGCTTCATGCCCTCTTCGCCCAAATACGCGCCCCAAGGCCACGCGGCCACCATCAGGTGAATGGTGTTGCCCTTGGGCGATACGCCGAGCTTTTTGTCACCAATCCAGGTCAGCGGGCGGATGTAGCCCGAGTCCAGATTGTTTTCACGGATCACTGCTTTTTGCGCTTCATTGACTTGTTCTTTAGTGAAGGGAATTTTCATGCGCAAAATTTTGGCGCTGTTGAATAGGCGATCGGTATGCTCTTCGAGGCGGAAGATGGCCGTGCCATTCACGCCTTTGTAGGCACGCACACCCTCAAACGCGCCGCATCCGTAATGCAGGGTGTGGGTCAGCACGTGCACCTTGGCATCACGCCAATCCACCATCTGGCCGTCCATCCAGATTTTTCCATCGCGGTCGGACATTGAAGGGGGCATTGCGGTCATTGATAAATCCTTGGTTGGGGTCTGGGCTTGAAGGGTAGGGCACATTTTACGATTGCCAGACCCGATCGCTTCGCACGGGACCTAAGCCAAATCCCGCACCACATTCATCGCGTCCTCTACCCGCTCAACCGCGTGGACGGTCAGTCCCTCAATCGGTTTTTTGGGTGCGTTCGCCTTGGGTACGACTGCCACACTAAACCCCAGCTTGGCAGCTTCTTTGAGCCGCTCCTGACCGCGCGGCGCGGGGCGTACTTCACCGGCCAGACCAACCTCACCAAATGCAATGAATCCTTTGGGCAGTGGCCTGCCCCGCAGCGATGAGGTGATGGACAACATGACGGCCAAATCAGCGGCCGGCTCACTAATGCGCACGCCGCCCACCGCGTTAACAAACACGTCCTGGTCCATGCACGCCACCCCCGCATGGCGGTGCAACACCGCCAGCAACATTGCGAGGCGATCACGGTCTAGCCCCACGCTCAGGCGGCGCGGGGACGGGCCGCCGCTGTCCACCAGGGCCTGAATTTCCACCAGCATGGGCCGCGTGCCCTCCAGCGTCACCATGACGCAGCTTCCAGGCACTGGCTCGGCATGCTGGCTCAGAAATATGGCGCTGGGATTGCTGACGCCCTTGAGCCCTTTTTCCGTCATGGCAAAAACGCCGATCTCGTTGACGGCGCCAAAGCGGTTTTTGATCGCGCGCACCAGGCGGAACTGGCTGTGGGTATCGCCCTCGAAATACAGCACGGTATCCACCATGTGCTCCAGCACACGCGGGCCGGCCAGCGCACCCCTCTTTGGTGACGTGGCCCACCAGCACGATGGCAGTGCCGCTGGCCTTGGCAGCGCGCGTCAGGTGTGCGGCGCATTCCCGCACTTGCGCGACCGAACCCGGCGCGCTGGTGAGCTGCTCGGAATACACAGTCTGGATGGAGTCGATCACTGCCACATCGGGCCGCTGCACATCCAGCGTTGCAAGGATTTTCTCGAGCTGGATTTCTGCCAGCACCCGGACCTGCGACCGGTCTAACCCAAGCCGTCGCGATCGCAATGCCACTTGCGCACCGCTCTCCTCGCCAGTGACATACAGGGTGTTTTTGCCGGCACGCTGCAGGGAGTCAAGCGCCTGCAACAGCAGCGTGGATTTGCCAATCCCGGGGTCGCCGCCGATCAACACTACGCCGCCTTCCACCATCCCGCCGCCCAACACCCGGTCAAGTTCCTCATGCCCGGTGGGCGTGCGGTCAATCTCGGACGCTTCAATTTCGGACAACACCGCCACCTCTGCGGTTTTGGCGAGCGATGCAAAGCGGTTTTTGGCCGGTGCGTCGCTCTGGGCAACCGACTCGATGAGCGTGTTCCAGGCGTTGCAATGCGGACATTTACCCAACCATTTGGGAGAAGTCCCGCCACATTCGTTGCAGGTAAATACGGTTTTTTCTTTGGCCATACCCGGATATTACTGTACGTATTGCCAGTGTTTATT
>CAIOLZ010000458.1 GCA_903859265.1 uncultured beta proteobacterium | reverse complement strand
CTTCGCAGTGGAGTCACATGCCCGGGCGCTGGCGGCGCAAAAGCGGGGTGATTTCAGCGCGGAGATAACGCCGGTCGAGGGGGTGGAGCGCAGCGCCAATTTGCTCACCGGCGAGGTCGTGGAAAGCCGCCGCACCGTGAGCCTTGATGAAGGTGCGCGTGCCGATACTTCCATGGAAGGTCTGGCCAAACTCAAGACGGTATTTGCGGCCCGAGGGTCGGTCACCGCCGGCAACAGCTCACAAACCTCGGATGGTGCCGGGGCTTTGATACTGGCCAGCGAAAAAGCGGTGCGGCAATTCAATCTCAAGCCGCTGGCGCGCTTTGTCAGCTTTGCCAGCAAAGGCGTGCCACCGCACATCATGGGCATTGGACCGATCGAAGCCATTCCAGCCGCATTGCGTTTTGCCGGATTACGACAGGACCAGATTGACTGGTTTGAGTTGAATGAAGCCTTTGCAGCGCAGTCGCTCGCTGTTATCAACACGCTGGGGCTTGATGTCTCCAAAGTCAATCCCATGGGCGGCGCGATTGCCCTAGGGCACCCCTTGGGCGCGACCGGAGCGATCCGGGCGGCTACCGCTATTCATGCGATGCAGCGTCATCAACTTCAATACAGCATGGTGACCATGTGTGTGGGCATGGGGCAGGGCGCGGCGGGCATTTTTGAGCGGGTCTGAAGCGTTGCTGAAGTGCTGGTGTAATTCGCCTCCATGAATCTGCACATCTTTGATCAAGCCATAGCGCTGCAGCCTTTGACCGATGGTCAGTGGTCCGGCCACACGCATGCCGGTTGGTGGAATATGGTGGGCCCTTTTGGCGGTGTGACTGCAGCCGCAGTCGTGCGCGCCATCAGCATGCACCCGCAGTGTCTGGGCGATCCTGCAGCCCTGACCGTGAACTATGTGGCCGCAGTTACGGAAGGCCCGTTCACCGTGCACCTGCAGGTGGCGCGCACCAACCGGTCGAGCCAGCACTGGCAGGTGGAAATGACCCAACTGCAAAGCGACGGCAGCAGCGCCACGGTGCTCACCGGTACCGCCATGACAGCCATTCGACGCAACACCTATGGCGCGGTGGAGGCGCAGTTTCCGCAAGTGCCCGGTCCGGAATCCATCCTGCCCTGGGTGCCGCCAATTTCTATGGAATGGTTCAACCGTTACGACATCCGGGTGGTGCAGGGGGCCATGCCGGAGTTTGCGGGCAGTGGCCCCGTGATCGCTGAGGCGGTGTCCGACCAGCAATCCGCCAGCCTGACCCGTCAGTGGGTGCGCTACCAACCGGCGCGTGCGCTCGACTATGCGGCCCTGGCCGCCATGGCCGATGTGTTTTATCCCCGCGTTTGGCTGCACAGCGGGCAGCGTCTGCCGGCTGGTACCGTTTCCATGACCGTGTATTTCCATGCTGATGCCACCGACCTGGCCGACGCCGGCGATGGTTATGTCCTGTGTGAGGCACGCGCGCAGGCCTTTCGCAACGGCCATTCCGATCAGACCGCACAACTCTGGAGTGCGAAGGGCGCCATGCTCGCCACCACCCACCAACTGGTTTACTACAAGTAAGGACGACACCATGCAAGATATCCTGATCGACACCGCCGACGGCGTCATGACGCTGACCATTAACCGGCTGGAAAAGAAGAACTCTTTCACCCAGCCCATGTACGCGACCATGAGTGACGCGCTGCAGCAGGCCAAGGAAAGTTCCGACGTGCGGGTCGTGGTGGTTCAGGGTCATGCCACCATATTCAGCGCCGGTAATGACATTGGTGATTTTTTAAGCGGTGTTGCTGGCGGAACTGACGCCCCCGTGTTCCAGTTTTTGCGCGCCGTTGCAAGCTTTCCCAAACCCCTGGTTGCTGCGGTCTGTGGACCAGCGGTAGGCGTGGGCACCACGCTCCTGTTCCATTGCGATTTGGTCTATGCCGGAGACAACGCGGCGTTTTCCATGCCGTTCGTGAACCTGGGCCTGTGCCCGGAAGCTGCCAGCAGTTTTCTGGTGCCGCAAATGATGGGTTACCACCGTGCCGCGGAGGCCTTGTTGCTGGGGGAGCCTTTCATGGCGGAGGCGGCGCTGGAGGTGGGGCTGGTCAACCGTATCGTGCCGCCGACCGAAGCCAACGCGCTGGCCCAGGCCCAGGCCCGCAAGCTCGCTGCCAAGCCCTTGTCTGCGCTGATGGAGACCAAACGGCTGCTCAAGAAGAGCAGCGTGGCACCGGTTCAGGCGCACATGGAAGATGAACTGAAAAGTTTTGGTCGCATGTTGCGAGAGCCTGCTGCCAAGGAAGCCTTTACCGCCTTTATGGAGAAGCGCCGACCCGATTTCAGCCGGGTCTGAGCCTATTTCCAGACGTAGCCAACGCCTACCAGTGCATCGTAGCGGCCGGCTTTTTGCACCAGCGGGCTGTCGCGCACGGCGTCGGAAAACGCCTCATAACTCAGCACGCCACCGAGCAGCCATTGGGGATTGATCCGGTAGGTGGTGACCAACGAAGGTGTCAATGACCAGGTATTGCCGACGTCATAGGCGGGTCTGGTAGCCGTGGCCTCGGCCGGGGAGATGCCGCCATAGTAATAGTTCGCCAGGTTGCCCGATCGCCAGGTCAGGCCCATGCCTCCCATCACCAGCCAGCGATCATCGATGATGGGGGCTGACCAGTTCAGCAGCGCTTCCGAGCCATTCGAGCGGCCGCTGATGTCGCTGCTGACGCGCGCTGTCCAGAGCCCGACCGGGCTGACCAGTACGGCGCCGAGCCCGCCTTCGAGTTCCGCCTGGCGCTCGGACAAGCCTGCCCATTGCGGTTTGTCCTCGGGCGTGAGATTGCCAAGTCGCACCCGCCCACGGGCAAAAAAGCTGAGCGGGCCTTCGCGCGCGAAGGTATAGAAAACGCGGTCACCCAGAAACAAGACGTCGGTCCCCATATAAATTCCGCCGGGGATGAGTGTGCTGCTGGTATCACCCAACTGGTAGGTCGAGGATCCGGAATAGCCAACACCACCAATCGTCCAGCCACCGGGCAGTGGTGAGGTTTGCGCGTTGCTCAATATGCCCTGGACCGACTCCAGCGCGTCGAGTCCATCCAGCGACTGCGCGCAAACGGGCGTGCCCCACCCGCCAAAAAGCGCGGTAAACAAGGCCAGAGCACATCGTTGCAGGCGGTTCATTCGAGCACCACCCGTGAACGCATTGATTTCACATCGGCGCGCTGGCTTTTCCCCTCAAGCCGGCGTGTTCGGGATGCACGTGTTGGTCGCGTGGCATGGCGAACACGGGGTGGCAGCGCGACGCTGTTGACCAATGCATGCAGTCTCTCAAAAGCATCCAGTCGGTTCATGTCCTGGGTGCGAAACTGCTGGGCTTTGATGACCAGAACACCATGCTGCGTGATGCGGCTGTCGCGCAAAGCCAGCAGCCGTGATTTGACGCCCGCGCTCAGGGACGAGGCGCCAATATCGAAGCGCAAATGGATCGCACTGGAAACTTTGTTGACATTCTGGCCACCCGCGCCTTGCGAGCGCATCGCGGTGATAGTCACTTCGTTTTCGTCGATCAGAATAGTCATGGCAGAGGTATTAGACTTCAGGCTGCGAAAGTTTTCATCCGCCCACCATTCACAGGAGCACTTCATGGCCAAAGGTCAACAAAAAACCAACAAAGAAGCCAAGAAACCAAAGAAGGATTCCTCGCCTCCCAAGCCCGCGTCGGGCCTGAGCGAGCCGGTCCGCGCCACCGTTACTACCGCCGTGATCCCGCGCGGCAAGCTCAAGAACAAGCAGTGATTCAGCCGTTGAGCGATGTTGAATTCGAGCCCGAATTTCTGCAGGGCCTGACCCGGATCTTCGAAGAGCAGATTGTTTTCAACAAGACGCTGGGCCTGAAGATTACGGATATCCGGGCACAACAGGTGCGCGCAAGAATGAACATGCACAACTCACTGGTGGGCCACTTCAGCTACAACCGCCTGCACGGTGGCGTCATCAGCGCCGGTATGGATGCCATGGGCGGCCTGGCCGTGATGGCTGCCATCGGCGCACGCCATATGGACGAACCGGTGTCGGCGCGCCTGCATCGTTTTGGCAAACTCGGGACCATCGATCTGCGCATTGATTATTTGCGACCGGGCATCAGCGACTATTTTGAGTTGCGTGCGGAAGTCATGCGGCTGGGTTCGCGGGTGGCCTCCACGCGCATGGAGTTTCTGGCCGCTGACGGAAAACTTTTATCCACCGGCGCGGCGGCCTATATCGTTTCCTGACCTGCCAATCCTTTACACCGTGCCCAATCATGCATAACGCTGAACCCCGCCCGGATGACGTGGCCAATGCAGTTGCAGACGCGGTGCTTGCAACCCCGCCGGCCAAAACGCCCGGTCTGCACTTTGGCCGGCTGCTGCTGGTGTGCGCATTGGCGGCCGTTTTCTGCGGTGTTCTGGTCTGGTTTGCAACCACCTACATGCGCAATTGCTGCGCGCCCTGACGCCACATCAGGTTTTGGCAATCTCGCGGGGTTGACCGGCTTCATCAATCGCAACATAGGTCAGGGTGGCCTGGGTTACCTTGGCATACTGGCCCTGTGCAAAATAGCGCTCGGCATAGACCTCGACATTGACAGTGACCGAGGTGCGTCCAATACGATCGACCTTGGCGAAAAAGCTCAGGATGTCGCCCACCCTTACGGGTTGCTTGAAAACAAACTCTTTTACCGCCACGGTCGCCATGCGTCCTTTGGTGTACCGCGCTGGCAGCACCGATCCGGCGAGATCTACCTGCGCCATGACCCAGCCACCAAAAATATCGCCGTTGGCATTGCAATCCGCGGGCAGTGGTATGACTTTGAGCACCAGCTCCTGATCGGTTGGCAAATCGGTCAGGGCCGCGCGGGCTTGGGTGGACATAGGCACAATCCTTGGAATTTCAAATAAAGATTGTCGCCCATGCGTCCCTCTCTCAGTGTCGTCCCTGCCGTGGCTCCATCATCGGGCCCAGCTACGCCCGTGCACACCAATTCGGACTGGCAAACGCTGAGCCGGCTTTTTCCCTACCTGTGGGTTTACAAATGGCGCGTCATGGCGGCATTGGCCTTCATGGTGGGCGCCAAGCTTGCCAACGTCGCCGTACCCGTGCTGCTCAAAAATCTGGTCGATGCCATGACCCTCAAACCGGGTGACCCGAGAGCGATTTTGGTAGTTCCTGTGGCCTTGCTGGTGGGCTACGGTGCACTGCGTTTGTCAACGTCACTGTTTACCGAACTGCGCGAGTTGGTGTTTGCCAAAGCCACGGAGGGCGCGGCGCGCAGCATTTCCCTGCAGGTGTTTCGCCACCTGCATGCCATGAGCCTGCGCTTTCATCTGGAGCGACAAACCGGCGGCATGACGCGCGATATCGAGCGCGGTACGCGCGGCGTGCACTCGCTGATCAGTTATTCGCTCTACAGCATCGTTCCCACTCTGATCGAAGTCACGCTGGTGCTGACCTTGCTGGCGGTCAAGTTTGATGTGTGGTTCGCCTGGATCACCATCATTGCACTGGTGTTCTACATTTTTTTCACGATCTCTGTGACCGAGTGGCGTACCCAGTTCCGCAAAAAAATGAACGAGCTCGATTCCACCGCCAACAGCCGCGCAATCGACTCGCTGCTCAATTACGAAACCGTCAAGTACTTCAACAACGAGGAGTTTGAGGCCAGGCGCTATGACGAAAATCTGGAGCGTTACCGGCGCGCCGCAGTCAAGAGCCAGACCACGCTGAGCATTCTCAACACCGGGCAGCAACTCATCATCGCGATTGCTCTGGTCACCATGCTCTGGCGCGCGACGCAGGGCGTGGTTGCGGGGCGAATGACGCTGGGTGATCTGGTGATGGTCAACGCCTTCATGATTCAGCTCTACATCCCGTTGAACTTCCTGGGCGTGATTTACCGCGAAATCAAGCAAAGCCTGACGGATCTGGAAAAAATGTTCTCGCTGCTCGAGCGCGAACGCGAAATTGCCGATCTGCCCGGGGCCAAGCCTCTGGTTTTGCGTCCGGGCCATGCTGCGGTGCGGTTTGAGCATGTGACGTTTTCTTACGATCCGGCCGGCAGCGCAGGCGCCGTGCGCGATAAGCCCGCACGCACCATCCTGCACGATATTTCATTTGAGATCCCGAGCGGAAAAACGGTTGCCGTGGTGGGTCCATCGGGCTCTGGCAAATCCACCCTGGCGCGGCTTTTGTTTCGTTTTTACGATGTGCAGCAGGGCCGTATTTTGATTGGCGGACAGGACATCAAAACCGTCACCCAGTCGTCGGTGCGCCAGGCCATTGGTATCGTCCCGCAAGACACGGTTTTGTTCAATGACACGGTGGAATACAACATCGCCTACGGCCAGCCCGGTTGCAGCCGCGCCGAGGTCGAGGCGGCCGCCCGGGCGGCCCACATCCATGCCTTTATCAGCGCGGCGCCGGCGGGTTACGACACGATGGTGGGCGAGCGTGGCCTGAAACTTTCCGGCGGTGAAAAGCAGCGAGTTGCGATCGCAAGAACCCTGCTGAAGAATCCCCCGGTGATGATTTTTGACGAAGCCACTTCGGCGCTGGATTCCGCCAATGAGCGTGCGATCCAGGCTGAGTTGCAAAACGTGGCCCACAACAAAACCACGCTGGTGATTGCCCACCGGCTCTCCACCGTGGTAGACGCGCATGAAATCCTGGTGATGGATGCCGGGCGCATCATCGAGCGCGGCAAGCACGCCGACCTGTTGGCCGCCAACGGCCGTTATGCGCAGATGTGGTCTTTGCAGCAGTCCAGCGAGGCGGTCGCTGCATGAGCGCCATGTCCGGCCATCGATAATCGGCGCCATGGAAACCAAATGGCTTGAAGATTTTGTGAGCTTGGCGGAGACCCGCAGCTTTAGCCGGTCCGCGCAATTGCGGCATGTGACCCAGCCGGCGTTCTCGCGGCGCATCCAGTCACTGGAGGCCTGGGCCGGCACTGATCTGGTGGACCGCAGCTCCTACCCGACGCGCTTGACGCCCGCTGGTGAAACTCTGTACGGGCAATCGCTGGAGATGTTGCAGTCCTTGCAGAGCACGCGTGCTGCGTTGCGCGGACATTCGTCGGCGGGGCAGGACTTTATCGAGTTTGCGGTGCCGCACACGCTGGCGTTCACGTTTTTCCCGGCGTGGGTCAGCAGCCTGCGTGAGCCCTTTGGCAGTATCAAAAGTCGGTTGATTGCGCTCAATGTGCACG
>CAIOLZ010000457.1 GCA_903859265.1 uncultured beta proteobacterium | reverse complement strand
TCCAGCAAAAAGCCTTGTTGCTCCAAGTCTGCCAGCAGCACCTTGCGGGCGACAAACCTGTCCAATCCGCGGTATGGCGCGGGGCCGTTGTCGTTGACCTTGGCATCTAAGGTGAAGATAGTGATCAGCGGCAGGTTGTGGCGCTGGGCGCAGGCGTAGTCGTTAAAGTCGTGCGCGCCGGTAATCTTGACGCAGCCCGAGCCAAATGCGCGGTCAACAAAATCGTCAGCGATGATGGGAATTTGCCGGTCACACAAAGGCAGATCGACCATCTTGCCCAGCAGGTGCTTGTAGCGATCGTCTTCGGGGTGTACTGCCAATGCGCCGTCAGCCATCATGGTCTCAGGCCGGGTGGTGGCAATCGTCATGCCTTTTTGCAGCACGCCGTCAATGATCTGTGGCCCGTCAGAGAATGGGTAGAGGATGTAGTGCATCTTGCCCTCAGCCTCTGTGCTCTCCACCTCCAAGTCGCTGACCGCGCTCATCAGCACCGGGTCCCAGTTCACCAAGCGCTTGCCACGGTAAATCAGGCCTTGCTCATAGAGCTGCACAAAGGTTTCTGTCACGGTTTGTGACAGCTTGGGGTCCATGGTGAAGTACTCGCGGCTCCAGTCCACGCTGTCGCCCATGCGGCGCATTTGGGTGGTGATGGTGTTGCCGCTTTTTTCTTTCCATTCCCACACCTTTTTTGTAAAGGCTTCGCGTCCCAAGTCGTGGCGGCTAATGCCTTGCTCTTGCAACTGGCGCTCCACCACAATTTGCGTGGCAATGCCGGCGTGGTCGGTGCCCGGAATCCACGCGGTGTTGTGCCCCAGCATGCGGTGGTAGCGCGTGAGGCTGTCCATGATGGTTTGGTTAAACGCATGCCCCATGTGCAGCGTGCCGGTCACATTAGGCGGCGGCAGTTGGATGGCAAACGACGGCGCGCCTGACTGCGGCGCTTGCGTGCCGCGAAAACCGGCGACGCCGTAACCTCGCTTTTCCCACTCTGGCCCCCAGTACGCTTCCAGCGCAGCGGGCTCGAACGATTTGGAGAGTGATTGCAGGCCGGGTTGTTCGGGTGGATTCGCCACGGGAGCGGCAGTCGTTGGTACGGAAGTGGCGTTTTCAGACATGGTCATTCTTGGAAGTGCACTCGGCAGAGGGTGAAGGACGATTTTACGGGGCAGCCACGCTGAGCCCATGGGCACCTGTCCGGCGGGATAATGCCGCATGCTTTTTCTACTCTCCCCCGCCAAATCCCTCGATTACGAGACGCCATTGCAGGGCCAGCCTCACACCGCGCCCCTGTTTGTGAAACAGTCGAAGGCGCTGATTGACGTGCTTCGAACGCAGTCGGTTGCGCAGATTGCCGAACTGATGGACTTGAGCGACAAGCTGTCCGCGCTCAACGTCGGTCGATACGCCGCGTGGTCTAGCCGGGCGACCGAAAAGAACGCGCGCCAGGCAGTGCTGGCCTTTGATGGCGACGTCTATGGCGGGCTTGATGCGCGCAGCCTGGAGGCGAACCAACTGGAATGGGCACAGCGGCACGTTTGCATACTCAGTGGCCTGTATGGTGTCTTGCGGCCGCTGGATTTGATGCAGCCTTACCGCCTGGAAATGGGCACACGCCTAGCTACGGACCGGGGGCGTGACCTTTACCAGTTTTGGGGCACGCAGATTTCGGATTACCTCAACAAGCGCCTGCGCGACGAGGTGTGCCCCGTGGTGATCAACGTTGCTTCGCAGGAATATTTCAAAGCGGTGGACCGCAAGGCGCTCAAGGCTGTGGTGGTGGAGTGCGTGTTTCAGGAATACAAAAATGGCCAGTACAAAATCATCAGCTTCATGGCCAAGCGGGCACGCGGGCTCATGGTTCGGTTTGCCGCGGAGAACGAGCTGGTGCAGCCAGAGCAGTTGCGTGCGTTCGATCGTGAGGGCTACCGGTGGGATGCCAAAGCATCGACCGAAGAGACCTTGGTTTTTCGCAGGAAGGTCTGAATGAAAGTTCTCTCCAATGGTTTGCAAATCGAGGTGCTGGATTCGGCCACCGAGTCCGCCGACCCTGAGCACGCTCTGCGCCCGGTGGTCTTGCTCATCATCGGATTGGGATTGCAATTGGTGGACTGGCCGCAGGGCTTTGTAAGTGCACTTGTAAACGCGGGTTACCGCGTGGTGCGCTTTGACAACCGCGACGCGGGTTTGAGCACGCATCTGTCTGCGCTGGGCAAACCCAATATGTTCTGGACTGCTTTGCAGTTGAAGCTGGGGTTGGTGCCGCATAGTCCTTATACCTTGGGCGATATGACCAGAGACACGATTTGCGTGCTTGATGCGCTGCATATTGAGCGGGCCCATGTGCTGGGCATGAGCATGGGCGGCATGATCGCGCAGCGTCTGGCGCTGGCAGTGCCAGAGCGCGTGCTGAGCCTGACCAGCATGATGAGCAGCAGTGGCGCGCGCAACCTGCCGGGTCCCCAGGGCAGGGTGCTGCGGGCGATGATGACCCCGCCGCGCGGCAACACCGACGATGCGTTTGTAGAGCAATACGCAAAGCTCTTCAAATTGATCGGCAGCACCACACACGCGACGCCGGAAGCCGAGCTGCGCGAGCAAATCCGGCGCAGCGTGGTGCGCAGCCGCGATCCTGTGGGCGTCATGCGGCAGATGGTGGCGGTGGCAAAGGATGTGGGACGCGCAGCTTTGTTGCGGCGCATTACCGCTCCAACGCTGGTGTTGCATGGAAAGGCCGATCCATTGCTGCCCTATGCGTGCGGCGAGGACACTGCACGCCGCATTCCGGGTGCCAAACTGGTAGGGATTGAAGGCATGGGTCACGACCTGCCGACAGCGCATTTCGCCACCATGCTGGTGCCTTTGCTGGCGCATTTGCAAAGCGCCCAGACGGCGGCTGAAACTTCTGCGGAGGTTGTGCAATGACCGCCTCGCACAACACACCCGAACAATCGCAATTGGGACGGGCGTCCACCTATGTTGACCAGTACGATGCCAGTTTGCTGTTTCCCATCCCGCGCGCCGTCAAGCGTGCCGAAATCGGGATTGAAAAATCAGCACCGTTTTTTGGTGCTGACCTGTGGACGGCGTTCGAGCTGAGCTGGCTCAACCCGCGCGGCAAGCCCCAGGTGGCGTTGGCGCATTTCATGGTGCCCTGCGAGAGCCACAACATCATTGAGAGCAAGTCCTTCAAGCTCTATCTGAACAGTTTTAACAATACCCGCTTTGACGATGCCGCCGCCGTTCTGGCCCGCCTGAGACAGGACGTGAATGACGCGGTGTGGCGTGGTGCGGTGGTGCTGTCCTCTGTTGGCGTCAAATTGACCACCCCGGAACTCTTTGACCGCGAGCCGGTCTTTGAACTCGATGGTTTGAACCTGGACAGGCTGGATGT
>CAIOLZ010000456.1 GCA_903859265.1 uncultured beta proteobacterium | reverse complement strand
TAAATAGGACAGCGATGAATAACCGGTGCCGAAATCGTCCATCGAAAACAGAACGCCCATCGCTTTGAGTTCCTGCATTTTTTCTATCGTGTCTGCCACGTTATTGAGCACCATGCTCTCGGTCAGTTCAAGCTTGATCAGTTGAGGTTTGATGGCCGTTTCCAGCAGGATGTTTCTGACTTGCTGTACGAATTCTGCAGACCTGAACTGGCGGGCACTGACATTGACCGCAACTTGCAGATGGGCCGCAGCCGGCATTTTTTCCCAGGCTTTGAGTTGCTCACAGGCTGTTCGCAAGACCCATTCGCCAATGGGCAATATCAGGCCCGTATCCTCCGCCACGCCGATGAACTGCCCTGGTGGAACAAGACCCCGCTCGGGGTGTTGCCAGCGGATCAGCGCTTCCGCACCCACCGCAACCCCATGTTCGGCCACCTGGACCTGATAGTGCAATCTGAGCTGACCGGTGCTCAGGGCGTTGTGCAAATCGCGCTCCATTTCCGCACGCGCGGTAATGTCTGCGAGCATGTTGGGATCGAAAAAGCAAATGTTGTTGCGCCCTGCGTCCTTGACCTGGTACATCGCGATATCCGCCTGCTTGAGCAACTCCGATGCGTCCTGGTGGTTCTTTCCAAAAAGAGTGGCCCCGACGCTGCAAGTGCAACTGTGCTCGACATGGAGCAGGGTATAGGGCTTGCTCAGGCTCTCCAGAATGGACTCTCCGACTTTTTTCGCCTGGGTCGCCGCCTCCAAGGGTTCGGGACTGAGACTTTGCAACATGACCACAAACTCATCGCCGCCCAGCCTGGCGACAGTGTCGCCCTCGCGCACACAGCCCTTGAGCCGCGTCGCCACCTGTTGCAACAGCAGATCGCCCATTTCGTGTCCCGCGGTGTCATTGAGTGTTTTGAAATGGTCCAGATCCAGAAAAAGAAGTGCTCCATGGCGGCCGGACCGAAAACTGCCGTTGATGCCTTGTTGCAGGCGGTCGTTCAACAGCCGGCGGTTCGGCAATCCGGTCAGCGGGTCATAAAAGGCCAGCAACTCAACGTCTGCAATGGCGCGGCGCAATCGGGTGACATCCTGATAGACGATCACGATGCCACCGTCAGGCGTCGAGCGCTCGGTAATTTCCAGAATCTTGCCGTCCGGGGTGGTCACGTGGCGCACGTCATGGAGCGCGCTGAGCATGCCCATACGCTCGGATACCCACTGTCGCTGCATGGCATCAGCGTCGGGATGCAGTTGCCGCGCCGTGCGCTCAACCAGTGTTCGCATTTCTACCTGCGGACCGATCTGGCCCTCCAGCCATGGATGAAACTCCAGAAAGCGGCGGTTCCAGTTCACAACACGCAGATTGGCATCGATCAGAAGAAACCCGCTGACCATGGACTCCAGCGCCTGATCGAGCGCATTTTTACTCGATGCAATCGATGACTGGGCCGCGGCGATGCGTTTGAAGTAGATCGCCGATGCAACTCCGGCAGCCACAATCATCAATGCCATCGCCGCAGCCACGACATCGACAAAAAAGGCTTCGCGCTTCCAGTCTTCCAGTGCTGATGCGAGCGGTATGCTGGCGGTGATATACAGCCCGCCATACAGAATGCCGCGCACGGCAACGATGGCGGGGTCGGCAGTCAGGCGCGCTGCCATGGTTTGCGGCTGATCCAGCGAGCCAAGGCTGCCAAGCGCTGGCGACACCTTTTTAACGGTCACATCCAGCAGCGGCGAGGCCAACATGAGCTCACCGCTGATCCGCTCCAGGGTCGTTTGCAGTCCAGGGATCGCAGCGCCTTGTGTCAATATGGCGGTGAGCCGGGAAACCGGCACTTGCGCCACGGCAATGAGTTTGGATCCGTCGGCCAGCCGCACATGCCGTCCCATATAGAGGACCTCCTCGGCGGACTGAAAATCCACCACCGGCGAATTGATGACCAAGGCAGACACTGACTGGTTGAGCACCTCCGTGAGAAAAGTGCGCGGCAAATTCAGATCCAACAGCGGATCGTTGGCGTCGGAGGATGCAAGGGTTTTTCCAGTCTCATCCACAAGGGCCACCCGGCTCACCAGCAAGTTCTGGTGGGTGAAGTTCTGGATGAATGCGCTGGATTTAAGTGGATCAATCCATTCACGCTGCTGATCAGATAGCCCAAGCATGGACCCCATGCTCGACAGCAGGACATCGACTTCAAGCAGGCTGCGATTGACAGAAGCCTCGGCGCTGCTCACAAACCGCACCGCCTGCGCCTCGCTGTTGGCCAGGATGACCGCCTTGTTTTCGCGGTTCAGCACGGCGGCCGTCGTGAACACCGTCATCACCAATGCCGATACCAGCAACAGCATCAGCAACGATGCGCGCGAAATTCTGAGAAAACTCATGGCCCGGTACTTGCCGGAATGCCCGACGACAGCCCGATGGTTTGATTCCAGACTTCCGCGCAGCGTCCGTTGCATCGCTGCAGCCACCGCGGCAGTACGGTGGCCGCAAAAAGAGCTTTTCGATGCGCCTCATCGTCAGGCGAAATCGCGACTTCCTTCATGGCCCCACGGCGCCCGCCTTTGCACTCCGGGTCGCCCCGGTTGCAGCTAAAACCATCGGCAGTTTCACGTTCGCTCTCCGCCCAGATGGCGGCTTCCAGTTTGGGTAACTCCCGTGACAGCAACGCCCTGAGGTCCGACGGCAATGCCTGCCAGGCGCTCGAGTTGGCGCCAAATAGTGCCAGCCCCCAGTTGATGGGCATCTTGTAGATATAGGATGTCTGCTCATACAGACCCAGCGTATTGCCGGTCATGGTGCCGGTAATGGCGCAGTCGGTATCGCCCCGTTTCAGACTGCCGGTCACTTGCGAGAGTGCCATCAATACGGGGGTTGCCCCGAGCCCGGACACGAAATCGGACTGTGTGGCCGATGACACGCGAATCTTCTGCCCCGCCAACGCGACCAGCGACTTGATCGGTTTTTTGCAGAAAATCACTTGCGCGGGGTAGGTGTACACGGCCAACAACTCGACGCCATGGCGCTCGCGCAGGTTCTTTTCCATGTAAGGCCGGAAGGCCGCCAGGTTCTTGCGCAGGGAATCCATGGTGGGGTTGAGGCCGGCAAGATCGGGTGCGGCGAATTCGGGATCTTGCCCGGAAATATTGCTGATGAGCGCCGTTCCAAAGGGAACTACGCCATATTGCATGAGGCGCAGCATCTCCGGACCCGGCACACCAGCCCGGTCAAACGGTACGATTTCGGCGCTGTACTTGCCTGCGCTGAGCTGTAAAAGTTCCTTGCGCCAAAAAGGCTCTTCATTCTGTGTGTACTGGTTGATGGCCATCAGTCCACCCACGATCCGCAATGTTTGAACGGGTGCGCGAGCAGGGTCGCTCCATGCACCCGAGCAATGCAGCAAAGCCGCGACCGCAACCCATATGCGCGCAACTGACCCGTAAGTCACACCGGTCCGCATAGGTCGCCTTGCCGTATTTGAAGCAGGTAAATGCACATTGCAGCATGGTAAGTCATGCAGAAACTATCCTTGTCACTGTTCGCCAACGTCGGTCGTAATCAAATATTGCAAAAAAAATCTCAAGACCGGCTTCTTTCCTGTTTTTTAGCTTACAACCTGAACTCTGAGGAATACATGGGTGCGAGTGTCTGCAGGGCGCCCGACACTCTTCCAAAAGACAGGTAGTGAATACGATGTTGACTGACAGCGAAATAGCCGCGTTGATGCACGCAAGCCATGCGGACGTTTTCAGCCTATTGGGAATGCACGAGCGCGACGGGCAGTTGTATGTCAACGCGTGCCTGCCAGGCGCGCTGGACGTCGAACTGCTGGAACGAAGCACCGGCCTGGGACGCGGTCATCTGCGGCGGCACGCAGGGTCCGATATTTTTTCCATATCCGTGGGAGCCGGTTGCGCGCGCTTTGACTATTTGCTGCGCGTACGCTGGGGAACGCAGGCTTGTGAGCCGGGCCAAACCCTGGTGATGGAAGACCCGTACCGCTTCGCACCACTGCTCAAACCATTGGACGTCTGGCTGCTGGGCGAAGGCAAGCACCTGCGCCCGTTTGAATGTCTGGGCGCCCATTTGCGCGAGGTCAGCGGTGTTGCAGGTGTTGCCTTTGCGGTGTGGGCTCCCAACGCACGTCGGGTATCGGTGGTGGGAAGCTTCAACAACTGGGACGGGCGACGCCACGCAATGCGCCTGCGAAGTGAATGCGGCGTCTGGGAAATATTCGTTCCCGGCCTGCAGGACGGAGACCTCTACAAATTCGAAATACTCGATGCACGTGGCCGCATTGCGCGCAAATCGGACCCGTACGCCTTCGCCGCGCAGTTGCGCCCCGATACCGCCAGCGTAGTGAGCGCCCTGCCGCCGCGCCTGCCGATGCGCGAGGAGCGCGCCCGCGCCAATGCATTTGACCAGCCCATCAGCATTTATGAAGTGCACCTGGGGTCCTGGCGCAAGGCCGACGGCTGGCGCTGGCTGACGTATCGTGAACTGGCCAGCAGTCTGGTCCCCTATGCCGCGGCAATGGGCTTCACGCACATTGAGTTGTTGCCAGTGAGTGAACACCCGTTCGATGGCTCC
>CAIOLZ010000455.1 GCA_903859265.1 uncultured beta proteobacterium | reverse complement strand
TGCGCATCTCGCCGCGATGATGGTCTATTGCTGCAGGCAGCGGATGGCACCCGCATGCTTGCAAACAGCGTGGTCAATGCCGCGGGACATCAGGCCCCGGTGCTGGCCAGAGCGTTTGAAGGCTTGCCGGCCGATCAGGTGCCGCAGGCCTACTTTGCCAAGGGCAATTACTTTACCCTCGCCGGACGCGCACCGTTTTCACGGCTGATTTACCCGGTTCCGGAAGCGGCGGGTTTGGGGTTGCATTTGACGCTTGATCTGGGTGGACAGGCGAAATTCGGGCCCGATGTGCAATGGGTGGACCGTGCCGATGACTGGGCAGTGGACCCGTCCCGTGGAGCAGCTTTTTATGCCGAGATCCGCAAGTATTGGCCCGGCTTGCCAGATGACGCCTTGGTGCCGGGATATGCAGGCGTTCGCCCCAAAATCACGCCCCCCGGGCAGCCCGCCAGTGACTTTGTGATTCAAGGACCCAAGCAGCTTGGAGTGCCAGGGCTGGTCAATCTTTTTGGCATTGAGTCCCCGGGGCTGACCAGCGCCTTGGCGATCGGCAAAATGGTCAGCGCAATGCTTTGATCGCCAAGGCGGCTTCGCGAACCAGGGCCGGACCGCGGTAGATGAAGCCGGTATAAATCTGCACCGCATCGGCGCCCGCTTGAATCTTGGAGGCCGCGTCAGCGCCGCTCAGGATGCCTCCCACGCCGATGATGGGAAACTTCGGGCCCAACGCAGCCCGCAGCTGCGAGATGACGCGGTTGCTCATTGCCAGCACCGGCGCGCCTGACAGGCCACCAGTCTCGCCGGCATGCGCCATGCCTCGCACCGCATCCCGGTTGAGCGTGGTGTTGGTCGCGATCACGCCCCACGCATTGTTCACAGTACCTTGTGCGTCGGTGCCGTAGCGCCTCAGCGTCGCCGCAATGACCGCAATTTGTGCTTCATCAAGGTCGGGCGCGATCTTCAAAAAGACCGGTTTGTGCTGACCGTGTGTTTTGGCAAGCACGCTGCGCCGCTCGGCAATGGCGCCGAGCAGGTGGTCCAGTGCCTCGTCGCTTTGCAGCGATCGCAAGTTCTTGGTGTTGGGGCTGCTGATGTTGACGGTGATGTAGTCGGCGTGTGGGTAAACGCCGTCCAGGCAGCTCAGGTAATCGTCGGTGGCACGTTCCATGGGCGTTTGTGCATTTTTTCCAATGTTCAGTCCCAGCAAAAGGGCTGGATTTTTATCGCCTCTCAAAGCGGAGCGCCGTACGTTGGTGAGAAAGGCGTCCAGGCCCGCGTTGTTGAAGCCAAGGCGGTTGATCAGCGCATGGGCTGCAGGCAGCCGAAACATGCGCGGTTTGGGGTTGCCGCTCTGGGCCAGTGGGGTTACCGTGCCGACTTCGACAAACCCGAAGCCCATGGCCCCGAGTCCGTCGATGCAGCGCGCGTTTTTGTCCAGTCCCGCGGCCATACCGACCCGATTGGGAAAGCGCAGTCCGGCGATCTCAATCGGGTCTTTCACCCGCGCCGACGCGTAGAGGTGCTTGAGCGGTGTGTTCTGGGTTGCACCCAGCGCTGCCATCGTCAAATCATGTGCGGCTTCCGGATCCATCCGGAACAATAAGGGACGCACCAGGGCGTAGGGAACGATAGGCATCGGATAATTCCTGCTGTAATTCTTTAACCCAGAGATTTTCCCTGATGACCACTTCTTCCAGCCCGCGTGATTCCGGCACCCAATCGACTCCGAAGCCATTGACCCAGGACCAGCTCAAAACGCTGGTCGGGCAGGCTGCGTTGAAATACGTGGTGCCTGGCGAAATCGTGGGCGTCGGGACCGGGTCAACGGTCAATAAATTTATTGATGCCCTGGCCACCATCAAGGACCAGATCAGAGGTGCCGTATCAAGCTCGGTGGCCAGCACACAGCGCCTCACCGCGCTGGGCATCAAGGTGTTTGATTCCAACGATGTTGATCAACTCTCGGTCTATATTGACGGCGCCGACGAGATTGACGGAAAGGGAAACATGGTCAAGGGTGGCGGTGCGGCCTTGACCCGCGAAAAAATTGTGGCTGCGCAATCCAGACTGTTTGTATGCATCGCAGATGCTTCCAAACTGGTGGACGTGTTGGGCAAATTTCCGTTGCCGGTCGAAGTCATACCGATGGCAGCGCGGCGGGTTATGGCGCAATTCCGGGCCATGGGGGGCGTGCCCTCCATTCGCCAAAAAGACGGCCAAGCGCTGGTGACTGACAACGGGCAGTGCATTGTTGATGTCACCGGATTACAGATCACCGATCCGCGCGCTTTCGAGTTGCAGGTCAGTCAGTGGCCGGGTGTGGTGACCGTGGGCGTCTTTGCCCTCCAGCACGCGCAAGTTTGCCTGCTGGGGACGGACTCAGGCGTTAAAACGCTGAATTTTTAGGCACTACAAAGCTAGAACTGAATTCCGGCAGGATTGGACGGGTTCGGCAGGTTCGTAGGTACCGATGGTGTTGGCGCTGAAGCCTTTTCTTCGGGTTTTGGCGCAACAGGTTTTTGCACATCGACCAGCGGCCGGGCCGGTGCATTGCGGTAGCTGGCGGGCAACTGCGATGTCTTGGGGTAGCCGGCCGCGTCAAGGTCCTGCATCCATTCGGCCTCGGAAAAGCCCAGCACGTGCTGGGCGCCGATGGTGAGAAATGGAAGCGAAGCCTGACCGCTGATGCGCTGCAGTGCGGCCACGTCTTCTGCGCTAGCGATCGTGCGCTCACTGAACGGCACGCCCCGGGTTGCCAGCAGCGTACGGGCGCTTCCACAAGGCGCGCACTCTGCGCTGGTGTACAGCGTGACCGGATATTTCGTGACGACCTGACGCAACTCGAATGGCAGTGCGGCGCCCGATGCAGCCGCGGCGGCGCCCAAACCAGTCGCTGCGATTTTGCCCTGCTGGTCAGTGACCGGTGGCTGGTCCGAGAAGGTGACTTTTCCGTCAGCGCCCACGATGCGGTAAATCGTTTGCGATTGAGCGCCAGCCGCGCCCAAGAGAAGCATTACGGCGGCGAGGTACGGAAAAAATCCAGGTCTTGTGGCTCGAGTGTGCATGTTGGAACTCCCGGAATTGGGCGCTAGTTTATCGCCATACCCT
>CAIOLZ010000454.1 GCA_903859265.1 uncultured beta proteobacterium | reverse complement strand
GGGATGCAGCAAATGGCGGGCGTCAAACTGCCCGTCATGGTCGCCCTTTTTGTGGATCTCGCGTGGCAGTTCGGTGAGTTCCAAGGATTGAATGGCAGCGCATAGCGGGTGCGTCAGGCCCACGCGTTTGAGATAAGCGCGTGTCGATTTGGCGTTTTCACAAATCCAAAACTGCAATCGGGCTGCCACCGCCAGCGTGCCATCGGGCATCGACTGGTTCAAATCGGTGGCCGTGTCGCACCCAAAATCCAGCGGCGCAGGCACCAGGTAAAGCTTGCCGGTCATGGCGCGGTGCCCAGCAAGGCAATGCCCGCTAAGCGCAGCATTCTGGCGGTGCGAATCAGCGGCAATCCAACCAGTGCAGTCGGATCGTCGCTGTCAATGCGCTCGAGCAGCGCAATGCCCAATCCCTCACTTTTGGCACTTCCAGCACAGTCGTAAGGCGTCTCGGCGCGCAGATAGTGCTCAATTTCGGCGTCGGACAGGGCGCGAAACTGCACTTTGACTTGCGCCAGATCTTGCGCCATAAAGCCTGTCTGCAAACAGACAACGGCCACTGCCGTTTGAAAAACCACGGTTTTTCCGCGCATGCTTTGCAATTGGGCAACCGCCTTATGGTGTCCCAGCGGTTTGCCCAAGGCGGCGCCATCCAGATCCGCTACCTGATCGGAGCCGATCACCACGCAATCCGGAAAGCGCTGTGCTACAGCCCGGGCTTTTTCCAAGGCCAGCCGAATGGCCAGGTCGCTTGGTGACTCCCCCTCGCGGGCATTTTCTTCGACACCGGGCGCGCACACTTCGAAGGGAATACGCAATCGCTCCAGCAATTCGCGACGGTACGGCGAGGTAGAACCTAAAACGAGTTTTCGGGGAGGCGAGGTGTGCATCCCGCGATTCTCTTACACTGACCCGCATGAAAAACGAATTTGCACCCCAGCACCTCCATATCGCCGCCTTTGCCAGCGCGGGCGCGAGCCATATTGGGTCAGAAAAGCTGGCCCATTTCCCGAGACTGATGGAACTGACCGCGGGGCTGGGTGGCGAAACCCGGGTCGAGTACGAATTGCGTGGTCGCCTGCAGGCAGATGGTGCCGGTGTGGATGAACCCTGGATGCATTTGGCGGCGCAGTCATCGCTGATTTTGACTTGCCAGCGTTGTTTGGGGCCGGTCGAAGTCGAGGTGGGTTTTGACCGAAATTTCCGCTTTGTTGCTACCGAGGAACTCGCGGCGATCGAAGATGAGGAGTCCGATGAAGACGTTTTGGTAGCCAGCAAAACATTCAACGTGCTGGAGTTGATTGAGGATGAACTGCTCATGGCTGCTCCGGTTGCGCCCAAGCATGACCATTGCCCGCAAGCGGTCAAGCTTGCGGCCATAGATCCGGATTTTGTCGATGCACCCTCCGAAAAGCCCAACCCGTTTGCAGTTTTGCAGCAACTCAAGAAAAGTTGAATTGGCGTTTCGCCCAAGCTTTGGGCTATAATCAAAGGCTTCGCGCGTGAAAACCGACGCATTTACCAACCTTAACGTGTTGCACCCTGTGCATCACCTTTTGCCCAGGAGCCAAAATGGCCGTTCAACAAAACAAAAAATCTCCATCCAAGCGCGGTATGCACCGTTCGCACAATGCTCTGGATGTGCCCGGAATCGCGGTGGAGCCAACAACTGGCGAAATCCATCTTCGCCACCACATCAGCCCGACCGGCTTTTACCGTGGCCGCAAAGTCGTAAAGACCAAATCTGAAGCCTGAGCGTCATTGCTCACGCAAAGCCCGAAGCTGCAGTCTCTGTAGCGACGGGCTTTTTGTTTTGTGGGCGCCCTGATCGTTTCAGTCTTCTGACTTTTCAGCGAGTTTTTCATGATCACCATTGCGGTTGACTGTATGGGCGGCGATTTCGGGCCCGCTGTTACTTTGCCAGCTTGCACGCAATTTTTGAACCAGAACCCCGGGGCGCGCCTGGTGCTGGTTGGGCTCTCACAGACGCTGGAAAGCTTTTCGCACCAGCGCGCCACTTTGGTTTTTGCGACCGAAGTTGTTTCAATGGACGACTCCCTGGAAGTTGCGCTGCGCCGCAAAAAGGACTCGTCCATGCGCGTTGCCATCGAGCAGGTCAAGCAGGGGCAGGCGCAGGCAGCGTTGTCGGCGGGCAATACCGGCGCATTGATGGCGATTTCGCGCTATGTCCTGAAAACCCTTGACGGGATAGAGCGTCCGGCGATTGCCGGGCAAATTCCCAATGCAGGCGGGGGCGCTACGACGGTGCTTGATTTGGGCGCCAATGTGGACTGCACTGCTGAAAATTTGCTGCAGTTTGCGGTAATGGGCTCGGCCTTGGTCTCGGTACTCAAGGGTCAGGACGCACCCTCGGTGGGTTTGCTCAATGTGGGCGAAGAAGTCATCAAAGGCAACGAAGTGATCAAAAAAGCCGGCGAATTGCTGCGCTCAGCAGCGAAGTCCGGGGATTTGAACTTTTATGGAAATGTTGAGGGCAATGACATTTTCAAAGGTGTGGTGGACATTGTTGTGTGCGATGGCTTTGTGGGTAACGTCGCGTTGAAGACCAGCGAAGGGTTGGCATCCATGATCAGTGGCATGTTGAAGGAAGAGTTCTCAAAGAACATATTCCGCAAAATGTCGGCTATTGCAGCTTATCGGGTCTTAACTTCGCTTAAAAGTAGGGTTGACCATCGCAGGTACAACGGTGCGGCATTGTTGGGTCTGCGCGGGCTGGTGTTCAAAAGCCATGGTTCCGCCGACGTTTTGGCGTTCAGCAATGCCCTGGAGCGGGCGTATGATGCGGCTCGAAACAACTTGCTGGACCGCGTTCAGGTTCGCATCGCCCACGCTTTGCCGTTATTGGCAGCGCAATCGGCGGTGGGGTAACCGGGGCAGGCCAAAGCCCATTGCCCGCATGACAAGATATTCAAGAATCACCGGCACCGGAAGCTATTTGCCGCCGAGACGACTGACTAACCAGGACTTGGTTGATGAATTGGCGCAACAAGGCGTCGAATCTTCCGATTCATGGATTGTCGAGCGCACCGGAATCCGGGCCCGGCACTTTGTCGCCGACGGCGTGTTTAGCAGTGATCTGGCGCTGGAAGCATCCCAAAACGCATTGGCCGCCGCCGGCGTAGCGGCTAGGGACATCGATCTCATCATCGTCGCGACCAGCACGCCGGATATGGTGTTTCCATCCACCGCCTGCATCTTGCAAAACAAACTGGGCGCGAATGGCGGTGCTGCGTTTGATGTTCAGGCC
>CAIOLZ010000453.1 GCA_903859265.1 uncultured beta proteobacterium | reverse complement strand
GGCTGTCGGGCGGCGCAATGTCGGCGGCCTTGGTCAGCAAATACACCAGTGCGCGTACCATAAGTTGGCCATCTGCGTTGATGAAAATGGGTTCGCAAGCTACCGCTTGCTGGGCCAACTGTCCTCTGGTCTTGAGCTTGGGCAGCGCGTTGCCGATGGCATCTTCCAGCAGGTTTTCCAGCAATGATTCGGTCCAATGCAGCTGACCCAGATCCGCCGCAACTGCAAGCGCAAAGTCGTCCACACTGGAAAGCAACTTGGTGGCCTGGTGCAGCAGCGCAGCCGTGGTGCCGACGTGCGTAGCGTCAACCGATTTGCGGTTTTCCTGACGCAACTGGGAAATCATCGCTGCGATGGGCGCTCTCAAATCGTGGGATAAAAAGCGCCTTAACGGTTCTTGCTGTACCCGGACCGACGCACTTGCTGCCGGATCAGTAATGTCCTCGACGAGAACCTTTCTGACCTGACCACCCTCTGGTTCAGGGGCGAAAAAACAGGTTACCCTTAAATCACGCAGTCCGTTGCAGGTGGGTACGTTCAACGAGACGGCGCTCGTCACCCCGCCAATGTTTGACTGGCCTGCCCGACGCAGGAGCAGTGACTCAATTTTGAGGTGCCCGGCGAGCCAGTGCAGCGGCGCGCCGGGATGAAGCACTGCGACGCCCAACAAGGCGAGCAGGGAAGGGGTGGCACAAACCAACCGCTCCTGGGTGTCGAATTCGGCGCAGGCCTGAAGCTGCGCGTCGAGGCGGCTTTCAGGCAATTGACACCAGCCGGTAGCCAAAGCCATACACCGGCTGCAGGCGCACATTGGGTGAGGTGGCCGAGAGTGCGAGCTTTTTGCGAATCGCGGAGACGTGTACATCCAGCGCGCGGGAAAGGGCATCGCCCTCTCCGCCCCAAAGCTCCAGCGTAAGGCGCTTGCGGGAAACGGCGCGCTCGGCGTTTTCAAACAAGTACAGCGCGAGTTTGAACTCCTTGTGGGTGAGCGTTTGGGTCTGATTGTCGAAGTCAACACGGTGTTCTGCCGGATTGAAGCGGTAACCCAAATAGGTTATCGGAGCATTGACATCCTGCTCCCGATAGGTGCGCCGCAACAAGGCGGAAATGCGGGCGAGCAGTACCTGCGGCTGCACCGGTTTGACGCAATAGTCGTCAGCACCGGCGTTGAGGGCTTCCACAATGCCTTGCGCGTCCGAGCGGGAGGCCAGAAACAGCACTGGCGCGGTCAGTCCCTGAACGTCACGAATGTGATGCAGCACCTGCATGCCGTTTTCTTCGGGCACCCACCAGTCCAGAACGAACAGATCGAATGTGTCGGTGGCCATGGCGCGCCTGATCGCGCTACCCGCCAGAAAGCTTCGTACGTTATGCCCGGCATGCTCCAGCAATTCACGTACGTGCTGGCTGACAGCGGGGTCGTCCTCGAGTAGTCCGATGTTCATGGTTTCTCAAAGTGAAGGTGCAACTGCGAAGCCCCCAGCCAGCCCGATTTTCAAAGGCGCCTGGCGCTCTCGAAGCGTCTTGTGATTCCTGTTGCCGGATCCCTGAATGACAAATATTTTGCCAGTAATTTCAGAGGATTATCGAATTCCATGGATCCTTCGGCTGTCAGCACCGGATAAATGCCATCGCCGTGTATCGGCAGTCCCAATGCTGCCATGTGGACTCTTAACTGGTGGCGCTGTCCGGTCACCGGCTTGAGTTCGTAGAGCGCTGTGGGGCCCCGGATTTCCAGCGGGCGAATGTGGGTCAGCGCATTGGAGGGTCCCGGTACTTCGGCTTGCTTCATGAACAGTTCGGAGGGTCGAATGCGGCTTTCGCGGGTTACGGGCCAATGGAGTTGAGGGTTCCAGTCAGCAAGGGCGTGGTAGGTTTTATCGACGGCGCGCGCCCGGAAAAGCGCGTGGTAGGCGTCGCGTGTTGCCGGGTTGACCGAAAAAAGCACGAGCCCGGCGGTGTCGCGGTCAATGCGGTGGATGGGTACCAGCGCGTCGAGTCCCAGCTTTTTTTTCAAACGCACCAGCAAGGTCTCGTGCACATACTTTCCTGATGGCAACACCGGCAAAAAGTGCGGCTTGTCGGCCACCAGCAAATGCGCGTCTTGCCAAAGCACCGTTTCTTCAAATGGAATGGCAGGTTCGGCCTCGATGTGCCGGTAGTAAAAAATTCTTTGTCCGGGTACGTAAGGCGCCTGCGGGGTTAGTGGCAAGTTGTCAGAAGTCAGCACCAAACCGCTTTGCAGGCGCTGCAGCCACACCCCGCGTCCCACCGATGCGAATCGCTGGTCCAGAAAATCCAGCAAGGTCAACCAGTCGCCTGCAGGCGTGACCACACAGCTGGCGCCCAAACCGTCGCGAGGAGGTGGTGCAATTCGCAATGGCCGCCGGGAAAGCGCTTTTGTCACACGCGTTTGAAAACGATGTCCCAGACACCATGGCCCAGTTTGATGCCGCGGTTCTCAAACTTGGTGAGTGGCCGGTAATGAGGCTTGGGCGCGTAGCCGCCAAGTTCCGGTGTGCTTTCAAGCGCCAGGTTGCGCAACAACGGTTCGGCACTCAAGACTTCCAGAATTTGTTCGGCGTAGGGTTGCCAGTCGGTGGCGCAATGCAAGTAGCCGCCGGGTTTGAGCCGCTTGGCAAGCTTGCCCACCAGCGGCGATTGAATCAGGCGGCGCTTGTTGTGTTTGGTTTTGTGCCATGGGTCCGGAAAAAAAATGTGGGCACCATCAAGGCTCTGCAATGGCAGCATGTGTTCGATGACTTCAACGGCGTCATGGGCGCAGATGCGGATATTGCTGAGCTGCTGTTCGCCAATGCGTTTGAGCAGCGCGCCGACACCGGGTTCGTGCACTTCACAGCAAAAGAAATGCGTTTGGGGCAGCACTGATGCAATGTGGGCGGTGGCCTCTCCCATGCCAAAACCAATTTCCAGAACGACCGGGTTGTCCGTTGAGGGTGCGAATTGAAAAACATCGTCCCAGCGAACCAGCGATGGCTGGTAGGGCACCAGGAATTTGGGACCGAGGTCTTCAAATGCTTTGGCCTGTCCGCTGGTCGTGCGTCCGGCGCGCTTGACGAAGCTTTTGATGGTGCGCATGAACGGCTTGGCGTCTTGCGTTGCGGGTGCGTCGGTGGGGCGGTTGTTGGTGGTCATGGGTCGTTGTAGAGCGTGCGCCACTGGTCAGTCCAGCGCGCCAAAGCGCGGGCAATGGGGGTGAGTTTCGTATTGTCGCCCGACGCGTCCTGGTCCAATGTTGGTGGTGCGCTCAGACCCAGAGTGCGTGCGGCTTCGGCCAGGCTTCTCAATGCCGCGTCCTGGGTGAGGGTGTCCACTTCCACAGCACCATTTTGTTTGGAAAGTTTCTCGCCATGGGGCCCAAGCACCAGCGGGGCATGCAGGTAGTGCGGTGTCGGCAGATCCAGTGCCTGCTGCAAGGCTACTTGTCGGGCGGTGTTGTCCGTCAAATCGGCACCCCGCACAACATGGGTGACGCCTTGCTCGGCATCGTCCACCACAACGGCGAGCTGGTAGGCAAAGAGACCATCGGCGCGCCTCAATACAAAATCGCCAACCTCGGCTTTGACGTTTTGCCATTGCACTCCCAGGCGCCTGTCAGCCCATTCGATACGGGTTGCACCATCGGTTCTGAAGCGCCAGGACCTGGCTGTACGCTCACCGATGCCATGGCTGCAGGTGCCGGGATAAATCAGCTCCGTGTTGCGTGGCCGCTCGCGGCAGGCAGTTGTTGTCTGTTGCAAGGATAGGGCCTGTTCAATCTCTTTTCGGCTGCAGGCACAGGGGTAAGCCATATCTTTGGCAACCAGTTTGTCCAACGCTTGCTGATAGGCGCTGGTGCGCGCCGTTTGGCGCATGACCGGCGCATCCGGGGTCAGGCCGCAGCGCGCCAGCTGACTCAGGATGTACTCGTCCATCCCCGCAATGCAGCGCATTGCATCAACGTCTTCCACGCGCACCAGCCAGAGCCCGTTGTGCGCTCTGGCATCGAGCCAGCTCGCCAGCGCGGCCACCAACGAGCCGGCGTGCAATGGACCGGTCGGAGAGGGGGCAAACCGGCCGATATAGGGATGAGACGTTATAGGGCGCAAGCGAAGTCCATCAGGCGGCTTTCAAGGCCAGATCCAGCCCGGAGACGAAGGCGTCCTCGACCCGGTGGCCCAGGCACCAGTCGCCGCACAGGCCGATGCCGAGCCTGCCGTCCCAAAGATGTGACACGCCCAACGGCTTTTCAGTTTTGGCATACAGCCAGCGGTGGGCTTGGGCCAGCGCGGGTTCAGCGCGAATGCCGGTTACTTCCGAGAAGGCCTTGATAAGTTTTGCGCTAACACGCGCGGGGTCGTCCTGCAAGTGTTCTTGCGACCAGGCGGCACTGGCTTGCACCGTCCAGCGTTCCACGACGCCACGCCCGGGTTTGCTGGATTCGCGGGCCAGCCATGCGATGCGGTGGTGGGTGCTGCGCGCAGCATTCCACTGCGGGCCCAGGGTGGTCAGGCCGGGTTGAACTGCCTGCGGGAAAGCCAGCATCAGGGTCCAGCACGGTGCCACGGTGGACTGTCCCACTCTCCCGGCCAGTTTCGCAATCCGTTTGTTGCTCTGCAGAAGTAATTGCGCCTGTGGGCCCGGTATGGCCAGCACCACAGCATCGAACCCGCCAAAAACATGGCTGCTGCCATCGGCACTGGAGGACTCACCGACCGTGCGCGTGCCGCTGGTGCACAACTGCCATTGCTGCTTGTTCAAAGCATCGGTCTGTATGGCGGTCACCTGTGTTTGCAGTTCCAGGCGGGATTGGGCGATCAAGGGCGCGGCCCAATGCTGCACCAGCGCATTCATCCCCGGCGTGGGCACCCAATGCGGCTCGCGCCCCGGCAAGCCCGCGGCGGCAACGAGTCCATGCGAGTCGAGAACCCGCACGGTATTGGCACTCCAGGGGCGGCATAACGCAGGCGCTAGCGCCAGCACTTGCGCAAAGCGCGGATCCCGCACCGTAAAGTACTGCGCACCGTGGTCAAAGGTGCCGAAGGGGCTGTTGCGCGTTGCCATGCGCCCACCCGCTGCGGCGCTTTTTTCGAACACCGTGACCGTGTGGCCTGCCTGCATCAGCGTTCGGGCGCAGGTAATGCCCGCCATCCCGGCACCGATGATGGCGAAGTTTTTGGATAGAGTCATGGGTTGCCGCTCCTGTTTTGTGGGTATGGCTTGCTTTATACACGCGCGCCTCGCTGGCGCTGCACGGGATCGCTAGGCGTGGCCCTGGTTTTGCAGCAGGGCATTGCGGGTTGTGGCACTTTCCAGTTGCGTCAGCCACCATTGCAACGCGCGGCCCACCTTCACGGCTTTGCTGGAGCGCCACGCGTAGTGGATTTGGGCCTGGCGCTTGTCGGCCTCTGTCTTTTTGACGACCAGGCGACCCGACTCGATGTAGTGGTTGGCCATGCAAGTGGGCAAGTTGCCACCGCCCAGGCCGCGCAGTTGCGCGTCGAGTTTTGCCTGCATGCTGCCAACTGTGAAAACGTCCTGGCCATTTAATATGCCAAAAGTCAGACCGCCACCGCGTTGCACGGAATCGGCAACGGCAACGGCCCTGTGTTTTTGAAGTGTTTCGTCGCTCAGCGGTTCGGGCGCATCGGCCAAAGGGTGGTGCGGCGCCACCGCAAATACAAAGCCCACATTGCCCAGCGGTTTGGATTTCACACCCGCGGACGTGGTGGCATCGGGGCCCACGCCGATGGCCAGATCTGCCTGGCCGGACGTGAGTGCTTCCAGCGTGCCGGAGAGCGTTTCGTCACGCAGCCGGATGCGCGTGGGAGGTGCCAATGCGAAAAAGGCCTCGCAGAGTTCCATCATGATGGAGCGTGAAACGATGGTGTCCACGGCAATGGTGAGCTGCGATTCCCAACCCGTGGCTACGCGCTTTACCCGGTTTGCGACGGCATCAATTTCGGTCAGCAAACGCCCGGCTTCGCGCAACAATTCGGAACCGGCTTCGGTCATGCGGGCCTGCCGGGAGCTGCGGTCGAACAGCAGCACGTCCAGCGCGTCTTCAATCTGACGCACGCGGTAGGTCAGCGAACTCGGCACCAGACCCAGTTCGCGGGCAGCCGCTGCAAAGCTGCCAGTCTGGGAAATGGTTTGCAGCATGGACAGCGCGTCCGGCGTCAGGACATCACGGGGAGTTTGCATGGCGTCATAAAAAAGTTGAATTAAATTGAATGATGCCATCAAAAGGAACGTATTTTTTCAATCATTCTCAATCTAAAGTAAGGTCCATGCTAAAACTTCGTAAATCATCTGACCGTGGTTATGCAGACCACGGCTGGCTCAAATCCTTTCACAGCTTTTCGTTCGCTGGTTATTACGACCCGAACTTCATGGGCTGGGGCAATTTGCGCGTGATCAACGAGGACCGTATTGCGCCTGGAACCGGCTTTGGCACCCATGGTCACCGCGATATGGAAATCATCAGTTATGTCCTGCAGGGCAATCTGGCGCACAAAGACAGCATGGGCAATGTCAAAGGTATTCCACCCGGCGACGTGCAGCGCATGAGTGCAGGGCGCGGTGTGCAGCACAGCGAGTTCAACCATGCGCCGGATGCGACCACCCATTTTTTCCAGATCTGGATTGAACCTAACGTGACCGGCATCGAACCAAGCTACGAGCAGAAGTCTTTTGACACCGCCAGCAAGCAGGGGCAGTTGCGGCTGGTGGCTTCCCAGGACGGTG
>CAIOLZ010000452.1 GCA_903859265.1 uncultured beta proteobacterium | reverse complement strand
ATGCGCGCGGCTTTGATGCCATGAGCGCGCAAAACCAGTTCCGGATCGCTGCCAGTGATTACCTTGACCCCGAATTTTTGCCCCGACTGGTAGCGGCCATCAAGTTGCAGGCGCCAATGGCGGAAGTCGAGGTGCAGGCCCTGTCGGCCAGCGCCGATTACCGTCAACGGCTTGCCCAGGGTGAGGTCGATGTGGTCATTGGCAATTGGTCCGCACCACCGCAGGAGCTTTATATTGCGAGGCTTTTTCAGGACGAAGTGGCGTGTCTGGTGTCAACCAAGCACCCGGCATTGCGGCGAGGCTGGGACGTTGCCGCCTGGCTGGAAGCAGAGCACATTGCGCCTACACCAACCCACCCGGGCGCTAAAGGCGTCATTGACGAACACCTCTCCAATCTGGGTTTGCGCCGCCATATCACTGCACGTTGTGCCCACTTCGGGCTGATTCCGGCAATGGTGGCATCAAGTTTGCTGGTGCTTACAACGGGCAAGCAATATTGCTCCCGGTATGCCTACACTTTGCCCGTTTCCATGATTGCCTGTCCTGTCCTGTTCCCCCCAATGCAGTATTACCAGTTGTGGCATGCGCGAACCCACGCCTCAGCGGCCAATCGTTGGCTGAGGGAGCGGGTTAAAGAAGTGGCAGTGACGCTTACCAAAACTCCATCGATGCAACATGGCGATTAGCAATCCGCAAGGGAACCCCACACGTCAACCGCAAGCCCGGCTGTCATTGACGGGTATTACCAAAGCCTATCCGAGCGTGGTTGCCAACAGCGATGTGTCGCTCACGGTGCTGCCCGGACAGACCCATGCCGTGTTGGGCGAAAACGGTGCTGGCAAGTCAACCTTGATGAAAATCATTTATGGCTCGGTCAAACCAGATGCGGGGCATGTGGCGTTCAATGGCCAAGCGGTGCATATTCGCAACCCCAAAGAGGCGCGTGCGCTAGGCATCAGCATGGTGTTCCAGCACTTCAACCTCTTCGACACCATCACGGTGGCTGAAAACGTCTGGCTGGGTCTGGACAAAAACATGTCGCTGGCCCAGGTCACCCAAAGCATCACTGCCAAGGCGGCGGAATATGGGCTTGACATCGATCCCGAGAGGCCAGTGCATACCCTGAGCGTGGGTGAGATGCAGCGGGTAGAAATCATCCGCGCCTTGCTGACCAATCCACAGTTGCTGATTCTGGATGAGCCAACGTCGGTGCTGACGCCGCAGGCCGTGGAAAAACTGTTCGTGGTGCTGAAAAAGCTGGCCTCTGAGGGCTGCAGTATTTTGTATATCTCGCACAAGCTGCACGAAATTCGCGAACTCTGCAACGCCTGCACGGTGCTGCGCGGTGGCAGGGTGACGGGGGTGTGCAATCCCAAAGACGAGTCCAATGCATCCCTGTCGCGTTTGATGATCGGTGCCGAACCACCGCAACTGGAGCACCGCGCGCAGGCTGCCGGCAAGTCGGTATTGACAGTTTCCGACCTGCATCTGGAGCGCGAAGACCAGTTTGGGGTGGACATCGAGGGCATTGATCTGGAAGTCTGCGCGGGCGAGGTCGTGGGCATTGCAGGCGTGTCCGGCAATGGCCAAAAAGAATTGCTGTACGCATTGTCCGGCGAAGACTGTCGTACGCCCAAAGGCAGCATCCGTATGGAAGGTGTCGATGTGTCGGCGATGCACCCGGGCTCCCGGCGCAAGCTGGGGTTGCATTTTGTGCCCGAGGAGCGGCTGGGCCGTGGCGCGGTGCCTACCTTGAGCCTGGCGCACAACATGCTGCTCACGCGCACCGGGTCCATCTCTTACCCGCGATTTGCCGGCGGCTGGATCCGGGTGCGCGACCTCGAAGCGCACGCGGCCCGCATCATCAAAACCTTTAATGTCAAAGCCGGTGGGCCAAGCTCTGCGGCGCGTTCACTGTCTGGTGGCAATTTGCAGAAATTCATTGTCGGGCGTGAAATCGACGCGAGTCCCAAGTTGTTCATCGTGTCGCAGCCCACCTGGGGTGTCGATGTTGGCGCCTCGGCGCAGATCCGGGGCGCCATTTTGGCCCTTCGCGATGCGGGATGTGCGGTATTGGTGGTGAGCGAAGAGCTCGATGAACTGTTTGAGGTCAGTGACCGCCTGCACGTGATTGCGCGCGGCAAACTTTCGCCTTCGGTGCCGGTCGCTCAGGCTTCGGTAGAGAAAATTGGTGCCTGGATGAGCGGCTTGTGGGACGCAGCGGCCAAACCCCTGGAGGCTGAGCATGCTCAAACTTGAAGCGCGGCCGCAACCCTCCCGGATTTGGAGCTACGGCTCGCCTTTGTTGGCCCTGTTGTGCACCGTGGTGATCGGGGTGGTGCTGTTCGCAGCACTTGGCAAAGATCCGGTGCGCGGTTTGCAGATCTTCTTTTGGGAGCCCTTGCGCAGCGGTTACGCGCTGGGAGAACTGGTGGTCAAGGCCACGCCTTTGTTGCTGATTGCGCTGGGCTTGGCGGTGTGCTATCGGTCCAATGTCTGGAACATTGGCGCGGAGGGTCAGTATTTGATGGGCGCGATCGCCGCCAGTGGCATTGCGTTGATGGCCGACAAGGACAGCACCGGCTGGATCGTTGTGCCCTTGTTGATGGCGGGCGTACTCGGAGGCATGGTCTGGGCCGGTCTTGCAGCGCTGTTGCGGGACAAGTTCAACACCAACGAAATTTTGGTCAGCCTGATGCTGGTGTATGTCGCTGTACAGGTGCTTGGATATATGGTCTATGGTCCCTGGAAAGACCCCAACGGCTACAACTTTCCCCAAACCAAAACCTTTGAACTGGTGACCCGCATTCCGCGCCTGTTTGAAGGCTCCCGTTTGTCGATCGGAGTGCTATTCGCATTAGTGGGTGTTGCGGGTTTGTGGGTCTTTTTGTTCCGCACCAGGGCCGGTTTTGCCCAACAGGTCGGTGGCCTGGCGCCGGCTGCGGCGCGCTACGCGGGGTTCTCATCCCGGCGCGCTTTGTGGACTGCTTTTCTGATTTCAGGGGGGCTGGCGGGGCTTGCCGGTGCGCTGGAGGTGGCCGGGCCCATTGGCCAGCTAACGCCCTACGTTCCCGCTGGCTACGGCTTTGCCGCCATCATCGTGGCCTACGTTGGGCGGCTGCATCCAGTGGGCATGCTTTTTTCCGCGCTGCTGATGAGCATGTTCTATATCGGTGGCGAGTTGGCACAATCACGGCTGGGACTTCCCAAATCACTGACCGGCGTGTTTCAGGGCTTGTTGCTGTTTAGCCTGCTGGCCTGTGACACCCTTGTCAATTACCGGTTGCAGTGGAAATCAGTTGCGCCCGAGATCGCGCGGGGAGGCCAGTGATGGAATCGTATGCCCTGTTGATTGCCGCCACGCTCAATGCCGGGACGGTACTGGCGATTGCGTCGCTGGGT
>CAIOLZ010000451.1 GCA_903859265.1 uncultured beta proteobacterium | reverse complement strand
CCCAAAATTTGTACCGTGACCATCGGCGCCAGCAACGGGCCCTGGCCGGTGGGCGTGAGCTCATCGATCTTGAACCAGACCGATGGACTGTTCTGGTACTGCTCAATCTTGCCGACGGCGCCCATCTCGTGCATCGATGCCAGACTCAATGCCAGCCCCGACTCTCCGGCGCGTCCGGTGCGCCCGATGCGGTGCACATGCACCTCGGGGTCCGGTGTGATGTCCACATTGATTACCGCCTCCAACTGCGTGATGTCCAGACCGCGCGAGGCCACGTCCGTTGCCACCAGCACCGAGCAACTGCGATTGGAAAACTGCGCCAGCACCTGATCGCGCTCACGCTGTTCGAGCTCGCCATACAAAGCCAGTGCGTTGAAGCCCTGCGCCTGCAACAGGGTCACCAGCTCTTTGCATTGCTGCTTGGTGTTGCAAAAGGCAATCGTGCTGACCGGGCGGAAGTGGTTCAACAATTTGCCTACAGTGCCAAGTCGGGTGCTGCGATCGACTTCATAAAACCGCTGCTCGATGGTGTTATGGGTCTGGGGCGCTTCAATGCGAATCGACTGGGGGTCGCGCAAAAATTGGCGGGCCAGCTTTTCAATGCCCTCCGGATAGGTTGCAGAGAACAGCAAGGTCTGGCGCGAGGCTGGCGTTTGTTTGACGACCGTGGTGATGTCGTCCATGAAGCCCATATCGAGCATGCGATCGGCCTCGTCGAGCACCAGCGTATTGAGGCCCTCCAGCGTGAGATAGCCGCGCTCCAGATGGTCCATGATGCGCCCCGGCGTGCCCACCACCACATGCGCACCATGCTCGAGCGATGCGCGCTGACCGCGCAGGGCAACACCGCCGCACAGCGTTACCACTTTGATATTTTCCTCGGCGCGGGCGAGGCGCCGGATTTCCACCGTCACCTGATCGGCCAATTCACGCGTCGGGCACAGCACCATGGCCTGCACGGCAAACCAGCGCGGGTTGAGTTTGGCCAGCAAGGCCAAGGCGAATGCTGCGGTCTTGCCGCTACCCGTTTTGGCCTGCGCGATGAGGTCTTTTCCCTGCAATGCAATCGGCAGGCTGGCCGCCTGAATCGGCGTCATGGTGGCGTAGCCCAGTTGCTGCAAATTGGCCAGGGTGGGTGGCGAGAGCGACAGGGATGCAAACTCCGCGGAGGCTGGCGGTGTGGCGGGCTTGAGTTGGGTCATCGCCCGATTATCCGCGGGCGTCCTGGCACGGCGCCAAACCCGAAGCTCGGCGGGAAATTTCTGTAGTACTATTTTTCGATTTCATCGACAGATTTGCATTTCTATTGTGCAAAACCGATGAATCACTTGCATAAATGCATTTTTAAGGAAGGCACATGCCAGAGCAGCCAATCCTACTCAAGTGGCCAAGTGGGAGCTTTCTTCGGGAAATCGCGCTAAGGCGGCGGCTACAGCTTCTGGTGGTGGTGTTCGTCATCGGATTTTTACTGTTTGGTGGCGCGGTTCGTCAAACGCTGGAGGCCATCAAAGTCGGCGGCGCGGTTTACCAGCGTGTCGCCAAAACCCAGGAGCTGGTGGCCGATGTGCTGCCGCCGCGCCTCTACATCGTGGAGTCCTATCTGGTCTGTCTGCAGATTGCCAACGCCAGCAGCGCGGATTCGGTAACAGCCTTGACACAGCGCTTGCAGCAACTGCGAAACGAATATCAGGAACGCCGCCGGCACTGGGCGCAGGAAGCGCTGGACCCCGATGTCGCAAACGCCTTGCTGCAACAGGCAGACAAAAACGTAACCCCGTTTTTTGATACGGCGTTCTCACAATTGCTGCCTGCTGTGACAAACCATGATGTGGCGGGAAAACGCACTGCTTTGGCCAAAATGGACGCGCTCTATGTAGAGCACCGTGAAGCAATTGACCGCGTCAACCAGCTGGCCAAACGCCATGTGCAGGAGAACGAAACCTGGGCTAACGCAGCAGTTCAGTCCAAACGCTACTGGTTATTGGCCGTCCTGCTGCTGACGCTGGCGCCGGTAGCGTTGCTCGCCCACCGGATTCGCGTGAGCGTGACACGACCGATCGGCGACGCGGTCACGATTGCCCACCGCATTGCCGAGGGGGACTTATCGCCCATTGCGCGCCAACCCTACCGGGATGAGGCCGGGCAGTTGTACAGCGCTTTGGCGGACATGGCAGACCGCCTGCGTACCTCCCTGGAGGCGCTGAAAAAAGCGCATTTCATGACCGAACAGGCATTGGACATTGCCCGCGCCGGCACATGGCATATCGACTTCCAGAACAGTGGTGACACGGTAATTCTTTCGGAGCGTGCTCGCCTCATTCTGGGCGAGCCACCGAGCACACCGCAAAGCAACGACGGGCAGGCCGTCGCGCTCTTTGAAAACGGCTGCAAAGACGCCAACGACCCCGACTCGTGGGCTGCGTTGCAACAGGGTTTCGCAGACGCCATGAGCGGCGCAAACCCCAATTTCGATGTGGTGTACGCCTACAAGCGAGCGCTGGATGCGAAAGTGATTTGGGTGCATTCACTGGGCAGGGCCGTGTACGACGCATCGGGACGGGTGACCGACATTTTTGGCATGCTGCAGGACGTGACCGCCGAAACGCAGGCCCATCGCGCACTGCAAGAGGCCAAGGCATTGGCAGAGAGCGCCACGCGCATGAAGTCGGACTTCCTGGCCAACATGAGCCACGAAATTCGCACGCCCCTCAATGCCATCATTGGCCTGACCTACCTCGCGCTCAAGGCCGACATCACACCCAAGCTGCGCGACTATTTGCGCACCATCCAGACCTCGGGACAGCACCTCATGGGTGTCATCAACGACGTGCTGGACTTCTCAAAAATCGAGGCCGGCAAACTCGATCTGGAAGAGGCAGACTTCAGCCTGGCCGAAGTGCTCGACGGCGTGGTGGCCCTGGTAAGCCATAAGGCGCAGGAACAGGGACTGCAACTTCAGGTCGAAGTTGGCGCAGGCATACCCGATGCCCTCATCGGCGATGCGCTGCGATTACGCCAGATCCTGCTCAACTACACCAACAATGCGATCAAATTCACGCAGCACGGCGAGGTTCGCATTGCAGTGGCACTTCTTGAGGACGCGGCGCAGGACGTGCTGTTGCGGTTTGAAGTTAGCGACACCGGCGTTGGACTCCATGAGGATCAAATCGCGCGGCTGTTCCAGAGCTTCGAGCAGGCCGACGCATCCATCACACGCAAGCACGGGGGAACCGGCCTGGGACTGGCGATTTGCAAGGACTTGGCCGAACGCATGAAGGGCGAAGTCGGCGTGCACTCGGAAGTGGGCGTGGGGTCCACGTTCTGGTTCACGGCGCGGCTTCGGCTTGGCAGCGGTACCGCCAGCGCCCGCAAAAGCAGCAGCGCGTCCCCTGTATTGGCGTCCGAAACCCCGCCCCGCCACGCCGCCGGGGATCCGGCCGGACCCGTCCCACAATCGCCTACCACCGCAGCCTGGCTGGCGGCAAGCCAGCGCCTGGCCGAACTGCTGGCCGACGATGATGCAAGGGCCTGCGACCAGTTCAGCGACAACGTCGCACTGCTGGAAGCGGCCTTTCCAAAAGTGAACCCCTCAGCATTGGCCGGTGAACCTTTCAGCGACTTCGCCAGCCTGCGCAAGGCTGTTGAGAACTTCGAATTCACCACTGCGCTGTCCATCCTGCAGCGGGCCATCGCCGCTGCGCAGTTCGCTATGCTTGCGCCATGACACGACTGACTATCTCCACCCAATTTGATTCCGGCTCCATCGACGTGCTGCGCCTGGAGGACCCGCGGGATATTGCGCTGCACATTCGCAAGGACAACGCCAGCGAATTTGCCCAATGGTTTCACTTTGCACTGCACGGCGCGGGCGATATGCCGGTCACGCTGAAATTTTTGAACGCCGGTCAATGCGCCTATCCAAAGGGGTGGAACAACTACCGCGTCGTCGCCAGCCACGATCGCCAGAACTGGTTTCGCATTGAGACCAGCTTTGACGGCGAAGTCATGACGGCCCGTACCACGCCCCAAACCCAGTGCATTTACTTTGCCTATTTCGAGCCCTACTCCTACGAGCAACACCTCGACCTGCTGGCCAGCGCCAGCGCCTCC
Organism: uncultured beta proteobacterium; assembly: GCA_903859265.1. GTDB lineage: Bacteria > Pseudomonadota > Gammaproteobacteria > Burkholderiales > Burkholderiaceae_C > Allorhodoferax. The sequence goes on along the minus strand of CAIOLZ010000451.1, from coordinate 579 downwards.
CCATGGGTCACCGGGGAGCATCTGGGTCTGTCGCTCGACGGGCGTGACATGACGCTGCTGAAGGTGACAGATACCCAAAGCGGCACGCCCGAGCGCGAAAAAAAGAAGGTCTGGATGATCGCCCGCCAGCATCCCGGCGAGACCATGGCCGAATGGTTCGCTGAAGGCTTCCTGGAGCGCCTGCTGGATGCCAGCGACGCGGTGAGCCGGGTGCTTTTGCAGCGCTGCATTTTTTACGTCGTACCCAACATGAACCCCGACGGCGCGGTGCGCGGCAACCTGCGCACCAATGCGGTGGGTGCCAATCTCAACCGCGAATGGGAGCAACCCACGATGGAGCGCTCACCTGAGGTTGCGCTGGTGCGGGCAAAAATGCAGGCGACTGGTGTGGACCTGTGTCTTGACGTGCACGGTGACGAGGCTTTGCCCTACAACTTCGTGGTGGGCTCGGAAGGCACGCCTGGCTACTCCCCGCGCGTAGCCGATCTCGAAAACCAGTTCAAAACCGCGTGGCTCGCGGCCTGCCCGGACTTTCAGGACGAACACCATTACACGCTTTGTGCCCCAGGTTCGGCCAAT
>CAIOLZ010000450.1 GCA_903859265.1 uncultured beta proteobacterium | reverse complement strand
CGCTTCGGCGCGCCCTACATCGCATGCGAAGCCAGCTACGCGGTGGCCGGGCATGCGGTGCTCGATGCCTGGGCGCAGTCGGTGCTGGATTACCCGGCACAAAAGGGCACTGCTGGGCAGGGCTGGGACGCCCTTTTGATTGCCTGCTTCGGCGACCCGGGTTTGTTGGCATTGCGTGAATCTGCCGATGTGCCAGTCACCGGTTTGGCCGAAGCTGCTTTCAGGGAGGCCGCTTTGCTGGGCCGGTTTGCGATTGTTACCGGCGGCGAGCGCTGGGGGCCGATGCTCCAGCGCCTGGCGCATGCATTGGGTTTTGGAGATCAGATCTGCGGCATCCACACGGTGACGCAAAGCGGTGCAGAACTGGCGCGCGATCCGGTGGCGGCGCAGACCCTTCTGACGACAGCCTGCCAGGCTGCCGTTCAACGGTTTTCAGCACAGGCGGTCATATTGGGGGGAGCCGGACTCGCTGGCATGGCGGCTCGCGTAGCGCCTGCGGTGGATGTGCCGGTGATTGACAGCGTCGAGGCTGGCGTGCGCCATGCGTTGAGCATTGCCAAGGCGCCGCGCGTTTGCGCTTCACCACACACGACGCAACCCGTGTTTGATTTTTCCTGGACCAATATGTCACCTGCACTTACCGCTCTCGGAGCCTCGCCCCTTGCCTGCGTTTGACCCCGTCCCAAACAGCGGCCGCTTTGCGTACCGTCCGATCCATGCGCGTCCCCAATACCAGTGGCCCAACGGCGCGAGGCTTGCGGTGTATCTTGGTTTTAACGTCGAGCACTTCGCATTTGGCCAGGGCATGGGCGCTTGCATCGGACCGGCCTCGCCACAACCGGATGTTCTGAATTACGCCTGGCGGGAATACGGCACCCGGGGCGGGGCGTGGCGCTGCCTTGATTTGTTCGACGAACTTTGTCTGTCAACGGGCGCCATCATCAACACCGCGCTCTACGACCACTGCCCTGAACTGGTGCAGGCGCTGGTAGATCGCGGCGACGAATTGATCGCCCATGGCCACACCAACGCCGTGCGCCAATCCGATCTCTCTGCCGAGGAGGAACGTGCGCTCCTGGCAGGTTGCCGCGAACGCATTGCCGAGCGCAGCGGACGGGCGCCGCGTGGATGGCTTTCGCCCTGGATTTCAGAAAGCCTGCATACCCCGGACTTGCTGGCCCAAACCGGTTACGACTACACGCTGAACTGGTGCCATGATGATCAGCCCCTGCCGATGCAGGTGGATGCAAAAAGGGTGCTCTGGTCGATACCCTATCCGCAGGAACTCAACGACATTCCAATGATCGTGGCGCGCCAGATGGACGGCAAAGATTTCGCAGACATGGTGATCGACAATTTTGACGAAATGCTCCGGCAGTCTGCGAAGCAGCCCCTGGTCATGGGGCTGGCGTTGCATCCGTATATCGTTGGCCAACCCTATCGGCTTTTGCACGTGCGCCGGGCCCTGGCGCACATCGCGCGTGCGCGCGACGCCGGCCAGATCTGGCTGAGCACTCCAGGCGCCATCTGCGACCACGCAAGACAGGTGTATTGACGGGTCACCGATTTGTCGCGACCATCGTGCCGGTCGGCCTTGCGCCAATCACAATAACAGGAGACGGCATGAAGAAGTTTTTGGTCGGCGTGTTTGTCTGCCTGGTCATGGCTAGTGCCCAGGCCTGGCCGGACAAGCCGGTAACGCTGTTGGTGCCATTTCCGCCCGGCGGCTCGACCGATATGCTGGCCCGCATGCTGGCACCCAAACTGCAGGAACAGCTAGGCGTCAAATTTCTGGTGGACAACAAGGCAGGCGCCACCGGAACGATTGGCGCTGGCATGGTGGCCCGTGCCGCGCCCGATGGCTACACCTTGCTCGTGACGTCTCTGGGTCCCCTGGTGATCGCACCGCATTTGATGACCGGCGTGACCTACAACGCGCTCAAGGACTTTGACTACATTACGGTCGCGGTGCAGGCCCCCAACGTGCTGGTGGTGCCGGCCGCATCCGCTTACCGATCCATCGCCGATGTCGTTGCCTACGAAAAGGCCAATCCGGGAAAGATGACCTTTGGATCTTCCGGCAACGGCAGCAGCGATCACCTGACTGCCGAATTGGTCTGGTTGCAAACCGCTACATCGGGCGTGCATGTTCCCTACAAAGGGGGTGGCCCGGTGATGACCGATCTGCTGGGTGGTCAGGTGGACGCGTCCTTCATGAATGTCAATACCGCGATGCCCCAAATTCAGGCGGGCAAGCTCAGGGCGCTGGCCATCACCAGTGCGCGCCGCTCGGCGCAGTTGCCTGCTGTGCCGACCCTTGAAGAGGTCGGTATCAAAGAGGCCAACGTCTATTCCTGGCAGGCGATTGCCGCGCCGCGCGGTCTGCCTGCAGACGTGCGTGACACGCTGTATGCAGCAATTGTTGGGAGCCTGAACGACCCGCAGGTGAGGTCCAAGCTGCAGGACCTTGGATTTGAACTGGTAGCGAGCACACCCGAGCAATTCAAGGCGTATCAACTGGCCGAATTCGCCCGCTGGAAAAAACTCATCGATGCCCGCAAAATCGTGGCTGACTAATTCGGTCAACACCATGTCCATTGAAAACGATCCCCTGTTGCAGCCTTATCAGCTCAAGCACCTGCGCTTGAAAAACCGGCTGATGATTACGTCGCACGAGCCTGCCTACCCTGAAGACGGCATGCCCAAGGCGCGCTACCGTGCCTACCATGCCGAGCGCGCCAAGGCGGGCATTGCGCTGACCATGACGGCGGGTTCTGCCACGGTGTCGCGCGACAGCCCGCCGGTGTTCAACAACATCCTGGCTTACAAGGACGAGGTCGTGCCGTGGGTGCGCGAACTGACAGACGCCTGCCACGAACACGGCACCGCGGTGATGATTCAGCTCACCCATCTGGGTCGGCGTACCGGCTGGAGCAAGGGCGACTGGTTGCCCGTGGTGTCACCCTCGCACGAGCGGGAAGCGGCACACCGGGCCTTCCCCAAAAAGATGGAAGACTGGGACATTGCCCGCATTCAGCAGGACTATGTGGCGGCCGCCCAGCGCATGCAGGCCGGTGGTGTCGATGGCATCGAACTGGAGGCCTATGGGCATTTGATGGACCAGTTCTGGTCGCCGCTGACCAATGTGCTCGATGCCCCCTACGGCGGTTCACTGGACAACCGGCTGCGGTTTACCTTCGAGGTGTTGGCGGCCATTCGCAAGGCGGTCGGGCCGCAGATGATTCTGGGAGTGCGCTACACCGGCGATGAAGATTTGCAGGGCGGCCTGTCCGCCCAGGAAGGCATTGAGATCTCGCGGCGGTTGAAAGAAAGCGG
>CAIOLZ010000449.1 GCA_903859265.1 uncultured beta proteobacterium | reverse complement strand
CTCGAGATTGCCGCGAGCTGGCTGGCCGCCGGGCTGGACCCGCAACGGGTCACGTTTTACCGCCAGTCCGACGTACCGGAAATTCCGGAACTCACCTGGTTTCTAACCTGTGTGACGGGAAAAGGCATTCTCAATCGGGCGCATGCGTACAAGGCATCGGTGGACAAAAATACCGCAGCCGGTGTGGACACTGACAGCGACGTCACAGCCGGCCTCTTCATGTATCCGGTGCTCATGGGCGCTGACATTTTGATGTTCAATGCCCACAAAGTCCCGGTGGGCCGCGACCAGATTCAGCACATCGAAATGGCACGCGACATGGCCAACAGTTTCAACCACCGCTACGGCGAGCACTTTGTTGCGCCACAGGCCGAGATTGAAGAGTCGGTTGCGACCTTGCCCGGTCTTGACGGCCGCAAAATGAGCAAGAGTTACGACAACACCATCCCGCTGTTTGCCAGCCGGGAACAACTCAAAAAGCTGATCGCGTCCATTCTGACCGACTCGCGCGCGCCGGGCGAGCCCAAAGACACCGAGGGCTCCGCCATTTTTCAGATTTACCAAGCCTTTGCCGATGCCGCAGAGACCGAAGCCTTGCGCAAAGCCTATGCCCAGGGCATCGCCTGGGGCGACGCCAAACACCTGTTGTTCGAGCGCATTGACCGCGAAATCGCACCGATGCGCCAACGCTACCAGCACCTGATGGAACATCCCGGCGAAGTCGAGGCCCTGCTGCTGGCCGGCGCGGCCAAAGCCCGCGCCATCGCAACGCCCTTTATGCAACGGTTGCGCAGCGCCGTGGGACTGCGTCCCCTGGCCTCAGGCTCCAACACGGAAAGCGGTGGCAGCGGCAAAGCCAGACCGGCCAAAGCACCGGTTGCCAGTTTCAAGCAATACAGGGATTCTGACGGCAAGTTCTACTTCAAGATGGTGTCGCAAAACGGGGATTTGCTGCTGCAAAGCCTGGCGTTTGACGCCCCCAAAGTGGCTGGCCAAACCATCGCTTTGCTGCAAAGCAAGGGGGGCGATGCCCTGCCGGATGCACTGGCCGTGCTTGAACCCATAGACGCTTCACGGCTTGCACTGGTGCACACCGCGCTGGATGCGTTGAGCCAACAGGAATAAGTCAGAAAATCAGGGTGCCATCACCCGGATTTGCAACAGCTGGCGCGTTTGGTGACCAGCATCGCTGCTGTAGCGCGCAGCGCCGCCAAAGCTTGCGTATCCGGATGCCGGGCCTGTTGCAGCAATCGTCGTCCACTGGGCCAGCGGGGTGGTCACTGTAGTGGCCAACGAGGCGCGGGACTGCGTCGGCAAGTCGCTGCCCACACGGTCCTCGAACGCCGCCTGGTGCACTTCGATCACGACTAACGCTGGCTTATTGCCGCCGGGCCACTTGGGTTGCACCGACAAGGCCTGTCCGGCATCGAACCAGGCCAGTGCGTTGTTGATACCGGCCAGGCTGCCTTGCGCCGCGGCGCTGGCGCCAGTTGCTGGCTTGCCCGCGGTGGTGGCGGAAATAGCAGCACCCGGCTGGACACTGACCGATTGGACCCACTGCATGGGCGTGCTGCCCTGCATTTGCAGGCTGGCTTTTTCACCGTTGCGCACCTGCACCATTTGCGACTCCCAGCCTGATCTGCTAGCCGATCCCGCCGAGTAGCTTTTGCCAGTGTCATTCTCGCCGCCTGCGGAAGGCGCTCTGCCTTCTTCAACCTGGCGCAACTCCACCGTGAGATCCCGCGCAGGCAACTGGGCCCATACGCTGGCCGCACACACCAGCCCTGCCAGCATTGCGCACAACAGTGCTTTTTTCATTGCCATGCCCATGTCCCGGGTTCCTTGCAAGTCCTTGCGCGTACCGGCGCGATTGGGCCGCAGGCAGCCCATCTATCAGGCAAACGCCTAATGCAGCTCTGCCAGCTGCTCCGATTTGGTTGCGAGAAATTCACGCAGCAAGATTTCGAGCTTGCCGTAATGCACCGGCTTTTGAAAATAGGCCACGCCTGACGGCAGACCACCGCGTTGGGCGATTTCGTCCGGATCAAGTGATGAAACCACCACCAACAAGCGCTCCACACGCTGATTTTCCTGCGTGCTGAGGGCCCGCAGCATGGCAAATCCATCCATGCCAGGCATCAAGAGGTCCGTAATGACAATGTCCGGCTCAATCTCACCGATGCGTAAAAGCCCCTCAAAACCGTTGTCCGCGGTCGTCAGTTCCACCTGAAACTTCCAAGCCACCAAAACATCGCGAAACAACCGGCGCATATTGGCATCGTCTTCCACCAGCAAAATTTTTGGCAGCGGCGCATTTTCCTGCGATGCCACCACGCCAGCAGGCGCCAGGTTTTGCTTGCGCTCTGAGACCAGCTTGTCCACTGCACTGCGCGCAATGCGGCGATGACCGCCCGCTGTGCGCCAGGCGGGTAAAACCCCAGCCTCGACCCAGAGTTGCACGGTCCGCACCGCTACGCCTAGAGTTTCACCGACTTCACGGGTGGTCATCACATCATCATTGGCGGAAATTTTTCGCATGCCTTCTCAGGGGTTACATTTTTGCTAATTTTATAGACAGCTTCAACGCCAGCCCAAGTATGTTCTTACTCTCGAAAATTGTCGCACTTTTTTCTCAGCCATTGCACTGGGTAATCGCGCTGCAAGTGTTGACTTTGATCAAGGCAGCGCGTTCGCCGCGGATAGCGCGCGCCTGCGCGACCGGTGCTTTGGCACTGATGCTTGTTATTGGCTGGTTGCCTATTCCAGACCTCCTTGTCCGGCCACTGGAACAGCGCTACGCCGAAATTGCACCGGATGCAGACCTGCGCGCCTTCGACGGCGTTGTGGTTTTGGGCGGTGCCATGGAGGCGGGGTACATCGCCATGGACCACCGCCAACCGCTGCTCACCGATGCCGCCGGCCGCATGACGGCAGTCGTTG
>CAIOLZ010000448.1 GCA_903859265.1 uncultured beta proteobacterium | reverse complement strand
GGCAGTGGCTCCGGATGCCAGAACGACATGACGATGGGCGTCGTTCGTGTCAAAAAAGACGAATCGCTGGAGCCCCATCGCCATTCACAGCCTGAAACCTATTTCACCTTGTCAGGATGCGGAACGGTCACCATCGAGGATGTGGTTCATCGCGTCGAACCCGGACGAATGTTGTTCATTCCGGGCAACGCCCGGCACCAGATTAACAACGTGAATGACGAAGACCTGCTGATCCTGTATGCATTTGCCATCAGCGATTTCAGCAAAGTTCAATATGCGTTCTAAACGAGTTTTGTTAGGCGCCAAGCCTAGATCTACTTTATGGGACCAGAGTGTGCTCGAGGTCAGAACCTTGGCAATCGACCGAGTCCAGCGTAACGTCTACCGACTCTCCGTGGGGATAACAAATTCTCGAGTTTCTTCGTTATATTGCGTGGATTTTGGCTAGGGGTACGGTTTATGCACAAAATATTGAAAACTTGCTTATTTAGTTTGGTGGTTTCGATCAGTGCCACGGCACATGCCCAAAAATTGCCGACCAATGGAAGCTTCCATTCGCCAATAGGTCGCATCGCGTTGAAAGATGGTTACCCCAGTGAAAAGACCGTCAAAATCGTCTATGACGGGATAGATTTTCAGCGCGCCTCACAAGCCTACATATGGGCGTTGCCAATGATGGGCATGGTTCAGTGGCAAGCGGAGCAACGCGACAAATTCGGCGCTGGTGACTTGGATTTTGTCGATTACCTTACGTTTACCGACAAACTTGGTCTACTTACAGCCAATGCCACCACGCCCTACCTGATGGCTTTTCCAAATGTGCAAAGGACCGGCCCGCTGATTCTCGAAGTACCCGCAGGATTGACCGCTGGCGGAATTACGGACTTTTGGCAGAGGCCAATTACCGATGTCGGGCAAACCGGCCCGGACAAGGGTCAGGGGGGCAAGTACCTCATTCTTGGTCCCGATGATCCCAACCAGAATCCTGACGGATTCCGTGTGGTTCGCTCCTCAACCAACAATGTTTTTATTGGTGCTCGCGCAGTCGATCCCAACAAAGAAAACGCCTTGGCGCTAATGGCTGCATTCAAGCTGTACCCATACAACCAACGCGAAAACCCACCAAACACGGCACACGTCCATCCCAACGGCCGCAAGTGGAGCGGTACCCAACCGCATGGCATGGCTTACTGGGAGGGCGTAGCCAAATTTGTGAATGAGGAAAATGTGCAAGAGCGTGACCGCATGATCATGGGAATGCTCAAACCCCTCGGGATCGAAAAAGGTAAACCATTCGCCCCCGATGCCCGCCAGAAAAAGCTGCTTACCCAAGGCGCCCAGATTGGCGAAGTTATGGCGCGGACTATCGGCTATGAAAAACGCTTTGAAGGTGCCACGGTCTGGCCCAACAAGAAATGGGAAATTTCTCTCTACCTCAAAGAGACTAATCAAGAGGCGCCACATTACACAGAAATTGATGAGCGCAGTTCTTGGTTTTATGAGGCAGTGGGAGTCTCTGAGGGCATGATGGGCCGCACCGTCGGCGCAGGTCAGTTGTACTTGGAGTCCTCCAAAGACAGCAAGGGCCGCTGGCTTGACGGCAGCAAGTCATATACGCTGCATGTTCCGCCCAATGCGCCGGTTGCGCAGTTCTGGTCGTTCACTGTCTACGATAACGAGTCACGCTGCTTTGTCGATACCGGCGTACCGCCCGATCGGTCTTCCCGCGATGACATTGCGAAGAACGCAGATGGGTCGGTTGATTTGTTCTTTGCACCCAAGCCGCCCAAGGGCAAGCCCGCCGCGAACTGGATCAAAACACTGCCGAACAAAGGATGGTTTACCTACTTCAGGTTGTATGGCCCAACGCAACCCTACTTTGATAGAACATGGGTTTTAAATGACATTGAACAGATGAAGTAATTTCACCGTCCGGCCATAGGGTTGGGTGTCGGCTCCTCTACCTTGGTCAAAGTATTTCGATCCGTGTGATGGAATAGCTCGGTCATACCCCTGATTTGAAGCACCGTCCCCTCCTCGTAGGACCAGGTGTCATCCTTAAAACGACGCCGCGACGGCCGACTCCTACCGGGTGGCGCGGTTGCCTGAAAGTGCCGTCAGCAAGCCCAGTCCGATGAAGACGCTGGCTGTCAGGTAACGACCCATCGGTGCGCCCCGTGTAAGGCGTCCCAGGGCCGGTGCAACGCTTGCTGCAGCAAGTACATAGGCTGTGTCTGTGCACATCGCGATAAGCACAAAAGCAGCACCCAACACAACACTTTGAGACATCGTCGATGCTGATGTTTGCAGAAACTGGGGCAGAAACGCCGCGAAAAAAATAGCCGTCTTCGGGTTCAGCAAGGCGACCCAGAATCCATCTTTGAATATTTTGAAAATCTGCACTTCCGGCACTTCGTTGGGAGCCGCTCCTGCCGGCTTGGTCCGCAGTGCTGTCAACCCAAGATAGATCAGGTAAAGAGCGCCCGACATCTTCACGATCAGGAAGGCAGCCGATGAAATAGCGAACAAGGTGGCCAGCCCGATCGAAGCGCCCACGGCGTTACCAAAATTACCAAACGCGACACCGGCGACGGATGCCAAACCGGCCCCCCGCCCTTGGCGCATTGTCCGCGTGACGATAAACAATACTCCCGGGCCTGGGGTAGCAGCAAGGACAAAGCTGGCTGCCAAAAAAGCCAAAAGCACGGTGCCGTTAGGAATGCATTGCGTCACG
>CAIOLZ010000447.1 GCA_903859265.1 uncultured beta proteobacterium | reverse complement strand
GCTGAGCTCATCCCATTGCACGCGCAGGGCATCGGGCACGGGCGAGCCCGCCAGATCCAATGGTCCGTCGCACAGTTTGCGCCACTGCCCCGACACCACATCCATCGCACGACCCAATGCGGCAACTTCGGCCGGCATCAACGAGGCACTGCGCGCGGCCTTGCAAGCAAGCTCCAGTGCCTGCACGCTGGCAATGAGCGCCATCCACTGCGATGCGACGCGGAGGGAGTCCGCCGAAAATGGCGTGCCATGCGCTTGTGCAGCGACAGGCGGTGCCAGAACGTGGGTTTGCAGCAGTCCGGAAAAACTTTTGAGGAGCTTTTCCAAAGACCCGAAGGCGTCAAATCCACGCGCACGCAGGCGCGTGATGCGCTTGTACACCCCTACCGCCCACGACACCAGTATGGCAACCGCCATCCAAAGAACTATCGAGCCACCCATGCTTTGCAGTTCACCTTTTTTCAACAGCCACAAAAAAACCCCAAACCCCTGCGAGAAGAGTTTGGGGCTCAGCGCCAGCGCCGCCGCACGTCAATCGTGGGCAGCACTTTCGTCAGAAGGCACTTCCGCGCTGGACTCAGTCGCACCAGCCAATTCTGCAGCCTCTGCCTCCGCAATCGCGCGGCGCTCGGCATCGTCCATGGACTCACGCACCTTGCGCGCTTCGTGATATGCCAGGCCCGTACCGGCTGGAATCAGGCGGCCGACGATCACGTTTTCCTTGAGGCCACGCAGCTCATCGCGCTTGCCCATGATGGCAGCTTCGGTCAGCACGCGTGTCGTTTCCTGGAACGACGCCGCGCTGATGAAGCTGTCCGTGGACAGCGATGCCTTGGTAATACCCAGCAGCAGGTTGGTAAAGGTCGCAGGGATCTTGCCCTCGCTGCGCAGACGGTCGTTGGTGTTGAGCATTTCGGAACGCTCCACCTGCTCACCGCCGATGTAGCTGGAATCACCCGGAGACTCGACCACCACGCGGCGCAGCATCTGGCGAACAATCACTTCGATGTGCTTGTCGTTGATCTTCACGCCCTGCAAGCGGTAAACGTCCTGCACTTCGTCCACGATGTAGCGCGCCAGTTCTTCGGAGCCCAGCAAACGCAAGATGTCTTGCGGATCTGCCGGACCGTCCACCACGGACTCACCCTTGTTGACCACCTGGCCTTCGTGCACCAGGATATTTTTTTCCTTAGGCACGAGTTCTTCCCAGACCTTGCCTTCAGGATCAGTGATCTGCAGGCGCACTTTGCCTTTGGTTTCCTTGCCGAAGGAGATGGTTCCGGTCGCCTCGGCCAACACGCCCTTGTCTTTCGGCGAACGGGCTTCGAAGAGTTCGGCCACACGCGGCAGACCGCCGGTAATGTCGCGGGTCTTCTGACCTTCGATCGGGATACGGGCCAGCACTTCGCCAGGGCCGACATCCATACCGTCACGCACCTGCACCAGCGCACCAATCGGGAAGCCGATGGTCACCGAGTGGTCGGTTCCGGGAATCTTGACCTCGTTGCCGGAAGCGTCGATCAACTTGACCTGCGGGCGCACCACTTTGGCAGCACCCCGGCGCTTGGGATCGATCACGACCAGCGTGGACAAACCGGTCACTTCATCGACCTGCTTGGCCACGGTGAGTCCCTCTTCCACATTCTCGAAATGCGCCTTGCCGGCGAACTCAGTGATGATGGGTCGGGTCAACGGGTCCCAGTTGGCCAGACTCGCACCGGCCTTGATGGTCTGATCCGCCTTGACGGTCAGCACAGCGCCGTACGGCACCTTGTGACGCTCGCGTTCGCGGCCATGCTCGTCCTGAATCACGATTTCGCCGGAACGGGAAATCACGACCAGTTCAGACTTGCTGTTGGTCACATAGCGCATCGTGGCGTTAAAGCCGATCACGCCATTGGACTTGGCTTCCACGCTGGAGGCGATCGCAGCACGCGATGCGGCACCACCGATGTGGAAGGTACGCATGGTCAGCTGCGTGCCGGGCTCACCAATCGACTGCGCCGCAATCACACCAACGGCTTCACCGCCATTGATCAGGCCACCACGGCCCAAATCGCGGCCGTAGCATTTGGCGCAAATACCAAAGCGGGTTTCGCACGTCAAAGCCGTACGCACCTTGACTTCGTCAACGCCGGCAATCTCGAGTTCTTCGATCTTGTCTTCGTCAAGCATTGCACCGGCTGTTGCCAGCACCGCGCGGGTTTCGGGGTGCAACACATCGTCCGCTGCCGTGCGGCCCAGAATGCGATCGCGCAGGGATTCGATGGTTTCACCGCCTTCGACGATGGCGCGCATCACGTAGCCGTGGTGGGTGCCGCAATCCTGCTCGGTCACCACCAGGTCTTGCGTCACGTCCACCAGACGGCGTGTCAGGTAACCCGAGTTGGCAGTCTTCAAAGCGGTATCGGCCAGGCCTTTACGCGCACCGTGGGTGGAGATGAAGTACTCCAGCACGTTCAGACCTTCGCGGAAGTTGGCGGTAATGGGCGTCTCGATGATCGAGCCGTCGGGCTTGGCCATCAATCCGCGCATACCGGCCACCTGGCGGATCTGGGCTGCAGAACCGCGGGCGCCAGAGTCGGCCATCATGTAGATGGAGTTGAACGACTCCTGTGTCACCTCGTTGCCGTGTCGGTCAATGACCTGCTCTTTGGAGAGCTTGGCCATCATCACCTTGGACACTTCGTCACCCGACTTGCCCCAGATATCCACCACCTTGTTGTAGCGCTCGCCGGCAGTCACCAGACCGGAGACGTATTGCTGCTCGATCTCTTTGACTTCCTTTTGCGCGCGGCCAATGATGGCGTGCTTTTCCTGCGGCACCAACATGTCGTCGATACAGATCGAAATGCCGGCCTTGGTCGCCAGACGGAAACCGGCTTGCAGCAGCTTGTCCGCAAACACCACGGTTTCTTTCAATCCGCACTTGCGGAAGGACACGTTGATCAGCTTGGAGATTTCTTTCTTTTTCAACGCCTTGTTGATGTTGGCGAAAGGCAATCCCTTGGGCAGGATTTCAGACAACAGAGCGCGCCCTGCCGTGGTTTCCCAAAGCTTGGTGGAGGGCACAAATTCTCCGGTTTCCTTGTCCTTGGTGTACTCGGTCAGGCGCACATTGATGCGCGTGTTGAGTCCCACTTCACCCGCGTCAAAAGCGCGCTGCACTTCACCGGTATCAGCAAAGATCAGACCCTCGCCCTTGCCGTTGATGCGCTCACGGGTGGTGTAGTACAGACCCAGCACCACGTCCTGCGAAGGAACGATGGAAGGCTCACCGTTGGCCGGGAACAGCACGTTGTTGGAGGCCAGCATCAAAGTGCGGGCTTCCATTTGTGCTTCCACCGACAAGGGCACGTGAACCGCCATCTGGTCACCGTCGAAGTCGGCGTTGAAGGCCGCACAAACGAGGGGATGCAACTGAATGGCCTTGCCTTCAATCAGGATGGGCTCAAAGGCCTGGATACCCAAACGGTGCAGCGTAGGTGCACGGTTGAGCATGATCGGGTGCTCTTTGATGACCTCTTCCAGAATGTCCCACACCACGGGCGTGCCGGATTCGACTTCCTTCTTGGCAGCCTTGATGGTGGTGGCGATGCCCATGGCTTCCAGACGCGCGAAGATGAAGGGCTTGAACAATTCCAGCGCCATCAGCTTGGGCAGACCGCACTGGTGCAGCTTGAGGGTTGGGCCCACGGTAATCACGGAACGACCGGAGTAGTCCACGCGCTTGCCCAACAAGTTCTGGCGGAAACGGCCCGACTTGCCCTTGATCATGTCAGCCAGCGACTTGAGCGCGCGCTTGTTGGCGCCGGTCATGGCTTTGCCGCGGCGGCCGTTGTCCAGCAAGCTGTCCACGGCTTCCTGCAACATGCGCTTTTCGTTACGGGCAATGATTTCAGGCGCTTTGAGTTCCAGCAAACGGCGCAGACGGCTGTTGCGGTTGATCACGCGGCGGTACAGGTCGTTCAGGTCAGACGTGGCAAAACGTCCTCCGTCGAGCGGCACCAAAGGACGCAGGTCCGGCGGCAACACGGGCAACACGTCGAGCACCATCCACTCGGGCTTGATGCCGGACTTCTTGAACGCTTCCAGAACTTTCAAACGCTTGGCGTTCTTCTTGATCTTGAGCTCGGAGCCGGTCAGGTCATTGCGCAGGCGTTCGATCGAACCTTCGATGTCGATGCTTTGCAGCAAATCCTTGATGCCTTCGGCGCCCATCTTGGCCTGGAATTCGTCGCCGTATTCCTTGAACTTGGCGTCGAAATCGTCTTCCGTCATGATGCTGAATTTCTTCAGTGGGGTCATGCCGGGATCGGTCACCACATACGCTTCAAAGTACAGCACGCGCTCAATATCGCGCAGCGTCATGTCCAGCACCAGACCTAAGCGGCTTGGCAGGGATTTCAAGAACCAGATGTGGGCGCAGGGTGCGGCCAGATCAATATGACCCATACGCTCGCGACGCACCTTGGTCTGCGTGACTTCAACGCCGCACTTCTCGCAGATCACACCGCGGTGCTTGAGGCGCTTGTATTTGCCGCACAGGCATTCGTAGTCCTTGATAGGCCCGAAAATCTTGGCGCAGAACAGGCCATCGCGTTCGGGCTTGAAGGTCCGGTAGTTGATGGTTTCAGGCTTCTTGACTTCACCAAAGGACCAGGAACGGATTTTCTCCGGCGAGGCCATGCCGATTTTGATGGCATCGAAATGCTCATCGGGTGTGAACTGCTTGAACAGGTCGAGTAAAGATTTCATGTGACTTCTTTCCCTTATTCTTTAAGAACGTTCGAGTTCAATATCGATGCCCAAGGAACGGATTTCCTTGACCAAGACATTGAACGATTCCGGCATGCCGGCTTCGATGGAGTGCTCGCCCTTGACGATGCTCTCGTACACCTTGGTGCGGCCCTGCACGTCGTCGGACTTGACGGTGAGCATTTCCTGCAGCACATAAGAAGCGCCATAGGCTTCCAGCGCCCACACTTCCATTTCACCGAAACGCTGGCCACCAAACTGGGCCTTGCCGCCCAACGGTTGCTGCGTGACCAGGCTGTACGGGCCGGTGGAACGGGCGTGCATCTTGTCATCCACCAAGTGGTGCAGTTTCAAAACGTGCATGTAGCCTACCGTGGTGGGACGCTCGAAGGCTTCGCCGCTGCGCCCGTCAAACAAGTGGGCTTGCGTGCGGGTGGCCGTCAGGCCCTTGGCCTTGGCTACATCCTCGGGGTAAGCGAGTTTGAGCATGCCACGGATTTCTTCTTCGGACGCACCGTCAAACACGGGCGTTGCGAATGTCGCGCCGCCAGACAGATTAGCTGCCATTTCCAGCACTTCGTCGTCACTGAGGCTGGCGAGTTCTTCCTTGCGGCCCGAACCGTTGTACAGGGACTCCATGAACTGACGCACTTCGGCCACTTTGGCCTCTGCCTGCAGCATGTCGCCAATGCGCTGACCCAGACCCTTTGCGGCCCAGCCCAGGTGCACTTCCAACACCTGACCAACGTTCATCCGGGACGGCACGCCCAGCGGATTGAGCACGATGTCGCAGGGGGTTCCGTCGGCCATG
>CAIOLZ010000446.1 GCA_903859265.1 uncultured beta proteobacterium | reverse complement strand
CGTGGCATCAGGTTGGGCATCATGGGCCGCAATCCGGCCCATGGCACCACGTTCTCGGTGCTGACTCCGGGGAAGCATTGGGCGACCCAGTCGGTGAGTGGCTTGATGCGATCAGCGCGAATATCGCGGTTGTAGCCGTTGAATTCGGCGGTGCCCGCCACACGGAAACGGCTCTCACCCAAGCGGCTCGTGACCAATTTGGTTTCATCGTCGAGCAGACTGACGGTGGGGGCACTGGCGCGGCTGCTTTCGTCGGCCAGATTGACGGTGATCGAATAGCCCTTGACGGGATACACATTGACCCGGTCGCCGAGTTGGGCCGCAAGAGCGCGGCTGGCGGTTCCTGCGCAGACCACTACGCCGTCAAAATTGTGCTCGCTAACCTCACCCTCGAACTCGGCGGAGACCACGATGCGCTCTCCATGGCGCTTGAGTGACAACACGTCTTGGTCAAACCAGCATTGCACGCCCAGCCTTTGTGCCGCGGCGGCGATGCCGGTGGTGAACTTGTGGATATCGCCGGTCGAATCACTGGGCGTGAAGTAGCCACCGTAATACGTGCCTGCCAAAGCGGGCTCTATGGCTTTCATTTCCGTCGGCGTCACCGCACGGCGCTCCAGCCCGCCCTGGGCCAGCAGCTTGGACACGCGCCCGGCGTGGTCGAAGCCCGCTTTATCGCGGTAGATGTGCAAAATGCCGCGCTTCTTGAGGTCAAAGTCGATATTTTCTTTGGCCGCCCAGGCAAACATGTGTTCCCGCGCCGCGATGGCCAGTCGCGTGGTCGCTACGGTATTGCGTTCGTAGTTTGGAATGTTGCCAATGAATTCTGCAAACCACGACAGCTTGTGCCAGCTCGGTTTGGGGTTCACCAGCAAAGGTGCGTCGGCCTTGAACATCCATTTGAGGCCTTTGAGGATGGTCGAGGTATGGTTCCAGACCTCGGCGTTGGAGGCGGACAGCTGGCCGCCGTTGGCAAACGAGGTTTCCATACCGCTGTAACGATGACGCTCAATCAGCGTGACCGCAAAGCCGCGCTGGGCAAGCGCGTAGGCCGTGGTGGCGCCGGTAATTCCGCCGCCGATAACTGCAATGGTTTTCATGTGAATGGTTCCAGGACGTCAAAGGGTTGGGGTCCGCACGGCAGTCCATCACGAACTGTGTATCAGACGCCCCCTCTGTCTTGGACCTGAGAGATTCATTCACAAGGCCCGGTGGGCGCTTGCAAACTTGCTCCTTCGGTGCCGGCGAACGACGCAAGGTTCGCAGACTCTTCAGAGATCAAAAATGGCATCGGTCCTTTTGCCTGAGAGTTTCCGGGGCGGTTGCTCCTTCGGCGCTGTGTCCGACAGGGTGTCTTGCACAGTCTCTCCCGATGCCACAGATTAACGGCCCTTGCCGATAACCAGTTTGACAAGGTCAATTGCCGCGAAATCGACAGCAACCAACCAAGCGGTATTGTGCCATTGGCGACGGCCCCAACAATGCTTAAATGCAGTTTTGATGGAATTGTGTTGTAACTGAATGACCAAGGCGTACAAAATTCCCGAGTCTGTGCTGGTCGTTGTCTATACGACGGTCCTTGACGTACTTCTGATCCGGCGCGCAGACACTGGTGATGTGCCGTTTTGGCAATCGGTGACCGGCAGCAAGGATTTTTTGGATGAACCTCCCCTCCTGACCGCACAGCGCGAAGTGCTGGAGGAAACCGGCATTCAATGCGGTCCCGGCAGCGCACTCGCTGGGCATTTGCAGGATTGGCACATGGAGAATACCTATGCCATTTATCCGCGCTGGCTGCACCGCTATGCACCCGGCATCACCCACAACACCGAGCGCGTGTTTGGCCTGCGGTTGCCAGTGCGTTTGCCTGTGACTCTCAGCCCGCGCGAGCACACGCAATACGTCTGGCTGCCTTATTGGGAGGCTGCCGAGCAATGTTTTTCGGCTTCCAACGCGCAAGCTATTTTGCGCGTGGCGGAGATGGCTCCATGAACCGTCTGCGGGTAGTGACGTACAACATTCACAAAGGCGTGCAGGGCATAGGACCGCGCCGCCGGCTCGAAATTCATAACCTCGGCCATGCCGTGGAGCAGTTCGATGCGGACCTGGTATGTCTGCAGGAAGTGCGCAAGATGCACCGCCGCGAAGCCCAGTATTTTGTCCGTTGGCCCGAACTGCCGCAGGCCGAATTTCTGGCGCCGCCAGGTTATGAATCGGTTTATCACACCAATGCAGTGACCCGCAATGGCGAACATGGCAACGCGCTGTTGTCACGCTGGCCGGTGCTTGGCAGGCACCACGAAGATATGTCGGACCACCGCTTTGAACAACGCGGTTTGCTGCATGCCGAGGTTGAAGTGGATGGCGTGCGGCTGCACATCATCGTTGTGCATCTGGGCTTGATTCGCGCCAGCCGCTTGCGCCAGCTCGCACAGGTGGTGCGCTATATCCGGCGCGAAATTCCGCATCTTGCGCCCATGGTTGTTGCTGGTGATTTCAACGACTGGGGTGATGCCGTGCGCAGCGCCTTGCGAGGATGTGATTTGTACGAATTCGAGCGCGCCGGAACGTCCACCTTCCCGTCACGGTTGCCGCTGCTGCAACTCGACCACGTATTTGCGCGCGGGTTGTTACCGGTCAGCCTGGAAGTGCCGCGAGGGCGCATTTGGGGCCGCATGTCCGACCACCTGCCATTGATTGCCGAGTTTGCCTGGCCAGGCAAAGCCACCCAAGCGGCCGTGACGTAGCATGCAGTCCCTGCGCAACGGGCATCACGTGACGCTGTTGCACAGCGGAGCCGAATATTTCCCGGCATTGATCGCTGAAATTCAGGCCAGCCGGTCGGAAGTTCGTCTGGAAACCTATATTTTTCATTTTGATGCCACCGGGCTCGCGGTGGCCGCCGCGCTGGAGGCTGCGGCACAGCGCGGAGTCGCGGTGTATTTGATGATGGACGGCATCGGTACGCCGCGCGTACCGCCCGAGTGGGCCGCCCGTTTCGAGAAAGCCGGCGTGCAGTGGCACCAGTTCTTGCCGCTGGGTGCATTCGGGATTCTGGTTCCGGGACGCTGGCGGCGCTTGCACCGCAAGCTATGCGTGGTTGACAAAGCTATTTTGTTTTGCGGCGGAATCAACATACTCGACGACCTTTGTGAATTGGGACAGGGACCGCAGACCTCGCCACGGCTGGACTTTGCCGTGCGGGTTACAGGGCCGATCGTGGCCGACGCACACCGCACCGTATTGCAGTTCTGGCAACGCCTGCGTGCAACCCGGGAACTCGAGCGCGGCAATTTGCTGGCCGCGCAAAAAGAACTTCTGGGCCGGCAAATGCCGGATTCATCGGTGCCTGAAAGCCGGGTGCTTGCACAGGGCGGCATCAGCGCCGGGCAGCATGAAGCGCCACACAAGAATGGAGTCGCCGCTGTACTGGTACTGCGCGATAACGTGCGTAATCGTGTCCGCATCGAGCGCGCCTACCGCCAGGCCATTGCGCGCGCGCGCAATGACGTACTGATTGCCAATGCCTATTTTTTGCCGGGGGCCAAATTACGCCGTTCTCTGATCTATGCTGCGCGCCGCGGTGTGCGGGTGAGACTGCTGCTCCAGGGAAAATACGAACACTTCATGCAGTTCCATACTGCCAAGGCTTACTACCGGTCCCTGACGGAAGCGGGAGTCGAAATTTACGAATACCACGCCGGGTTTTTGCATGCCAAAGTCGCGGTGATCGATGACAAATGGGCCACCGTTGGCTCGTCCAATCTGGACCCCTTGAGTTTGCTGCTGGCCCGCGAGGCCAATGTGGTGCTGGAGAACAGCACCTTCGCCGCAGCCTTGAGGTCCGCGCTGGACGATGCCATTGACAGGCAAAGCGT
>CAIOLZ010000445.1 GCA_903859265.1 uncultured beta proteobacterium | reverse complement strand
TCGACAACCCCGGCCTGATCGTGGCCTGCGTGATTGGCGATGGCGAAGCCGAGACTGGCCCGCTGGCGACGGCCTGGCATTCCAACAAGTTGCTCGACCCGGTGACCGACGGCGCAGTGCTACCCATCCTGCACTTGAATGGCTTCAAGATCAGTAACCCGAGTTTGCTGGCGCGCATCGGCCATGAAGCGCTCCGGCAGTTTTTCACGGGTTGCGGTTGGACACCTCTCTTCGTAGAGGGCGATGACCCCATGACGATGCACCAGTGCATGGCCGCTGCTACCGACCAGGCGATTGAACTGATCCAGAAGATCCAGCATGACGCCCGAACCGTCGCGGTTACAGAGAACCGGGATGCAAGGCCTCAATGGCCAATGATCGTGCTGCGCTCACCCAAGGGCTGGACCGGCCCCAGGGTAGTCGATGGTCTGCAAATCGAGAACACCTTTCGTTCGCACCAGGTGCCGATGCTGGTGAGCGCGCAGTATCCGCAGCATGTGGTGCTGCTTGAAGCGTGGATGAAAAGCTACAGGCCCGAGGAGCTGTTTGACGACGGCGGCAGCCTGCTTCCTGAGCTTGCGGCCTTGGCACCGCAGGGCGCGCAGCGCATGGGCGCCAACCCGCATGCCAATGGTGGATTGCTGTTGCGCGAGTTGCAGTTGCCGGATTTCCGCGCATACGCCCTGCCCATTCCGGCGCCCGGCGCCGTTGAGGGCCAGGACACGATGGTGCTTGGCAAGTTCTTGCGCGATGTAGCGCAGCTCAACCAGAGGGCACGGAACTTCCGCATTTTCGGACCGGACGAGACCGTATCCAACCTGTTGGGCGCCGTGTTTGAAGTCACAAGCCGCCAATGGGATGCACAGACCCTGGACAACGACGAGTTCCTGCAACCCGAGGGCCAGGTGCTGGATTCCATGCTGAGCGAACACCAGTGCCAGGGTTGGCTGGAGGGCTATTTGCTGACCGGCCGGCACGGCCTGTTCAACAGCTATGAGGCTTTCATCCGCATCGTGGATTCGATGTTCAGCCAGCACGCCAAATGGCTCAAGGTAACGCGCGAGTTGCCGTGGCGCAGGCCGATCGCATCGCTGAACTACCTGCTTGCCTCGCACGTCTGGCAGCAGGATCACAACGGCTTCACCCACCAGGATCCTGGCTTCCTGGACCATGTGGTGAACAAGAAGGCGGACATCGTGCGCATCTATTTGCCGCCGGATGCAAACTGCCTGCTGTCGGTGGTGGACCATTGCCTTCGCAGCCGCAATTACGTCAACGTGGTCGTCGCCGGCAAGCACCCGTTGCCACAGTGGCTGACGATGGACGAGGCTGCGGTCCACTGCACGCTGGGCATTGGCATCTGGAAGTGGGCCAGCAATGACTGGCAAGCCGATCAAGGGAAAGAGCAGGACACAGAGCCCGACATCGTGATGGCCTGTTGCGGCGACACGCCCACACTGGAAATACTGGCTGCTACCTCCATCCTGCGCACGCACCTGCCGGCCCTCCGAGTTCGCGTCATCAATGTTGTCGATCTGATGAAGCTGCAGTCCGCCAGCGAGCACCCGCACGGGCTTGACGAGACCGGTTTTGATTCGCTGTTCACCCGCAGCAAGCCGGTAATTTTCGGATTTCATGGCTACCCCTCGCTGGTGCACCGGCTGACCTACCGCCGCACCAATCGCAACCTGCATGTACACGGGTACCGGGAAGAGGGCACGATTACAACCCCGTTTGACATGCGGGTGCAGAACGGACTGGACCGCTTTCATCTGGTCATCAACGCGGTCGATTGCCTGCCGCAACTGGCCAGCAGGGGCGCTTATCTGCAGCAGATGTGCCGCAACAAGCTGATCGAACACAAGCTCTACATTGACCAGCATGGACAGGACCTGCCAGAGATACGCAACTGGAAATGGGTCGCAGCATGAACCTGCAGGCGCTCATTGAAACGGCGCACGCCATGGTCGCCGCCGGCAAAGGCCTGCTGGCGATGGACGAGAGCAATGGCACTTGCAACCTGCGCTTTGCCGCGGTCGGCATACCCGAAACTTTGGAAATGCGGCGCGACTGGCGCGCTTTGCTGCTGACCGCGCCAGGCCTGCGTGAATGCATCAGCGGCGTCATCCTGTATGACGAAACTATTCGCCAGGCGGGCTCTGACGGAACGCCGTTTTTGCAGGTGGCGCGTGACGCCGGACTGCTGGTTGGCATCAAGGTGGATACCGGGGCCAGGGATCTCGCGGGGCGTCCGCAGGAGAAGGTGACAGAAGGGCTTGACGGTTTGCGTGAGCGCCTGAAGGATTACGCCGCGATGGGCGCACGTTTTGCAAAATGGCGCAGTGTGATCGTCATGGACGGGTCACACCTGCCCACCGTTGCATGCACCTCAGCCAACGCCCACGCGCTGGCCCGTTACGCGGCCTTGTGTCAGGAAGCCGGTTTGGTGCCCATTGTGGAGTCCGATGTGTTGATGGCCGGCACCCATACGCTGGCGCGTTGCCAGGACGTCACGGGTGCCGCCCTGCGGCAGGTTTTTGAACAGCTGGTGCGTCAGGGCGTGGTGCTGGAAGCCATGGTCCTCAAGCCCAACATGGTGATCGAGGGTCTGGATTGCATGGCCCGCAGCACCGCGCAAGAAGTCGCCCATGCGACGCTGCAATGCCTGCTGCGCGCAGTGCCCGCGGCGGTGCCGGGAGTCCTGTTTCTTTCGGGCGGGCAATCCGGCGAGCTGGCCAGCAGCAGGCTCAATGCCATGCACCAGGGCCAGGCCAGGCCCTGGTCTTTGTCGTTCTCGTTTGCACGCGCCCTGCAGCAACCGGCGCTCGCCATCTGGGCCGGCGATAGCGCGAACCGCCTTGCGGCGCAGGCTGCGCTGATGCACCGCGCACGTTGCAACTCGGCGGCAATGCGAGGTGCATACGACGATGCGATGGAAACCCTTTGAAGGTGCCTGGCTGAAGAGGTTGGGGCCAGGACTCATTACCGGCGCGGCCGATGATGATCCCAGCGGAATAGCGACCTATTCACAAGCAGGGGCCCAGTTCGGGTTCAACATGCTGTGGACGGCGTTTTTCACCTACCCCTTCATGGTCGCAATCCAGCTCGTCAGCGCCGAGATCGGGCGGGTCAGTGGGCATGGCCTGGCCACCAATATGCGTCGCCACTACCCGGTCTGGCTTTTGTACAGCATCGTCGGACTTCTTCTGGTTGCCAACACCATCAATATCGCAGCCGATATTTCCGCCATGGGCGAAGCCCTGAAGCTGATTGCCGGCGGCCCTGCAACGGTGTATGCACTGGGATTCGGAATCGCCTCGCTGCTTTTGCAGGTCTTTATTCCTTACACACGCTATGTGCGCATTCTCAAATGGCTGACTTTGACGTTGCTGGCGTATGTAGCGACGGTATTTGTGCAGCACACGCCATGGACCCAGGTCTTGACCAGCATGCTGGTTCCGCAAATTCTGTGGAAGCCCGAGTACATCACCACCGTGGTCGCAGTGTTCGGCACCACCATCAGTCCCTATCTGTTCTTTTGGCAGGCATCCCAGGAAGTCGAAGAGCAACTGGCCGATCCCCTTGCCCGCGCGCTGGTTGACGCGCCCGAGCAGGCAAGGGGCAATCTGCAGCGCATCGAGTGGGATACGCTGACAGGCATGGCGTTTTCGAATCTGGTTGCCTTTTCTATTATTTTGACGACGGCCGTGACGCTCAATTTGCATGGATTGACCGATATCCAGACTTCGGCGCAGGCCGCAACCGCGCTTCGCCCCATAGCCGGCGAGTTTGCATTCCTGTTATTTAGCGCCGGAATTATCGGAACCGGAATGCTGGCCGTGCCAGTGTTGGCAGGCTCTTGCGCCTATGCCATGGCCGGCGCCTTCCAATGGCAAAACAGCCTGGAGCGAACGCCTGCTCAAGCCAAACAGTTTTACGGCGTCATTGTTGTCTCGACGGTCATCGGGATTCTGATGGGCTTCACCGACATCGACCCCATCAAGGCACTCTACTGGAGTGCAGTCATCAACGGAATCGTTTCAGTGCCGATCATGGTGGTCATGATGCTGATGGCGGCGCGCCCCGACGTCATGGGGCGATTCGTTATTGGCAGCCGACTGAAACTCATGGGTTGGCTGGCCACGCTGATGATGGGCACCGTGGTGCTTGCCATGTTTTTTGTGCAATGAAAGCCGGCTCGGCGCGCGGTCACCAGTGATCCGCTGCGAATTGCAACATAAAAGCCTTCGCGGGACTTTCTTTGAGACGTTGATCGACTTCGACGGCGTTGAGCTTGAATAAAGCGATTTCACTGTCCGTCTTTGAAATCAGTTTATAGGAGTGCGTGTCAAACCCGATGGATGTTTCCGACTGGCTTAAATTTTCAATGGGCCCACGAAACATTTCAAAAACATTCCATTGATGGGCATGGCTCTGGAGTTTTTGGAAAATCGAATCGACATCCCGGGGTCGTCCCTCCAGCAATTGCATGATGTTTCCGTTGGAGAAGAGGGTCATTCCCAGAACGCCGCCGTCGTCGTTATCCAGTGCCGTTTTCTCCACTAATTTCGGTAAATCCAGCCCGTATTGATTGACGTAGGCGCTGACGTAAACAAGCTGTATGAATTGCATTACCAACCCTTTAAATTGAACCCCGGTAGCGCGAGTCCGTTGTCAATTTATTATTACTTCTATCAAATTTCACGGAACACACAGATTCATACGTGTTTGATTTTTGCGTCTGCGATCTCCGAGCAATGCGTCGCGCAAAGACTGTCACAAATTTGAAATTCAGGCATCCTAGACTGCGCCGGTAATCCACGGAGAAAGGGCTATTTTGCGAGCCATACTGAAAATCATTGCAGGCTGTCTGATTGTTTGTTCCTGCCAAGCTGGCGAGAGTTTGCCAGTTCATAACGTCATTCTTTTTGTAGCCGATGGGCTTCGCCCGGGCATGGTGAATGAGGCCACTGCGCCAACCATGGCATCCCTGCTCAAGCGGGGCGTGAATTTCAGTAATACTCATTCCCTGTTTCCCACCTTCACCACCCCCAATGCATCGGCAATGGCCACCGGCCATATGTTGGGAGACACAGGTGACTTCAGCAACACCATTTACTCCGGATTTCAGGTTCCTGGTGCTGGAGACAGCTTGACGCCCTTTCTGGAAAGTGACCCGGTATTGGGTGACGTTGACGAGCACTTTTCTGGCGACTATCTGAACGAGGAAACCATCTTGATGGCGGCTCGCATGAAGGGCATTTCCACTGCGACCATCGGCAAACTCGGTCCGGCACTTATTTTTGACCACACCGAGCGCACTGGACAGCAAACCGTCGTGGTGGACGACATGACGGGGCGGGACGGCGCAATCCCGCTATCGGATGCGCTCCAGCAAGCCTTGGCCTCAGCCAAACTCCCCATTCAGACACCGACGCGGGGTCCAAACGGCCAGGCTGGAACTAACCTGACACCGGGGACCCTCGCCGCCAATGTGGTGCAACAAGCCTACTTCACTGACGTCACGACAAAGGCCGTGCTGCCGATGTTCAAAGCCAAGGGTCGCCCCTTTGTTCTGGTTTTCTGGTCCCGGGATCCGGACGGTACGCAGCACAATCAGGGCGATAGCCTGGGACGGACCGTTCCGGGAATCAACGGCCCGACATCGCTGGCGTCGATTCGCAACGCGGACGACAACCTTGCTTCTATCTTGGCAGCGTTGAAAGAACTGGGGCTGGAGGCAAGCACCAATATCATCCTTGCATCCGACCACGGTTTTTCAACCATCAGCAAGGAAAGCGGCACCAGTTGGGCTGCTTCCAGGTCCTACAAGGACGTGTCACCGAACTTGCTGCCCCCGGGGTTTCTTGCCATTGACCTGGCACACGCCACGGGCCTCAAGCTGTTTGACCCTGATGCAAAAAGTACGGAAATTGAAGACGGCGCACACCCATCCCGCGCCAATGGGCTGATCGGCAATGACCCACAACATCCCGATATTGTCGTTGCGGCGAATGGTGGTTCGGACCTCGTTTACCTGCCAACGGGTGACAAGGCGCTGGCAGCGAAGCTCGTCAACGTCCTGTCGGCACAGGATTACGTGAGCGGACTGTTTGTTGACGATAGCCTGGGTGCGCCCGATGGGACGCTTCCTTTGTCAGCCATCGCGCTAAAAGGTACTGCACTGACGCCAATGCCGGCCATTGCGGTGAACTTTCGCTCTTATGCCACAGGATGCCATGACGTTACCACCTGTGGCGTCGAATTGGCTGATACGGGACTGCAACAAGGGCAAGGCATGCATGGGAGTTTTTCCCGTGCCGACACGCGCAACATTATGGGAGCCGTCGGACCGGACTTTCGCGAACATTATGTGGATGACCTTCCGGCCAGCAATGCCGACATTGGCAAAACCATTGTCAGCCTGATGAAGCTCAAGCCACTCTCACGTGGAAAGTTGATTGGCCGCGTCCTGACCGAAGCGACGCGCCAGGGTGGAAAACCGCCTGCCGTCAAGCACATCACGATTCGCTCCAAGCCTGATGCAGCCGGACATGTGACCGTAGTCCTGTCGCAACGCATAGGTGATACCCGGTATTTTGATGCCGCTGGCTATCCAGGCCGAACCCTTGGCCTGCCCAACGAAAAGAACGGGAATTGAAAGCGATCGGTTCACATCAGATTGTTGGAAATCCGATCGCGGGCGCAGCCGGGCGCTTCATGGGGTGAGCCCGCCCCTTTGCAGGGTTGCATGCCGAACAGGCTTATAGGCCCGGCCTGACTTCCACACCAATACCCCGGTAGCCAATAAGCTGGCAGGATTTGTTGAACATGGGCTCACCACTCACGTGGAATCGCTGGCTGGAGCCGTCAAGATTTGTGCGCTTGAACGAGAAGTCTAAAAATGGCTCTCGTGCGGTAATTTTTTCCTGCAGGAGTGCGCGCTCGTCTTCGTTCCAGCCATCCATGAGGTAGCCCGAGCCTTCACTGGGACTTGCGAGGGAGTCCATCCTAAAGCCCAACATCTCCATGACCGGCCCCGACATTTTGGTGAAGCGACCATTTTCGTCCTGCTCCCAATACCAGTCCGAGGCAAGCTCGGTCAGGCTGCGATAGCGGGCCTCGCTTTCGCGCAGCTCTGCGGTGCGCTCTCGCACGGTTTCTTCCAGCACCTGGTTGGCAGATTCAAGTTTTCGATACAGCAGTCGCACTTCCAGCATGTTGTGCACGCGGGTTTTGACCTCGGCCAGATCGATCGGCTTGCTGATGAAATCTTTGGCGCCCGCCTGCAAAGCCCGCAGCTTGTGGGCGGGCTGGGCCGTCAACACAATCACTGGCAGGTAGCTGTCGGTACTGCTGGCTTTTAGTACTTCCATCACCTGAAAACCATCCATATCGGGCATTTGCAGGTCCAGCAAAATCAGGTCGTAGTGGTTATGGCGGTGCAAGGCACCCACATTTTCAGGCTCCATCGTCGAGGTGACGTGGCTGTAGCCTGCGCCCTCGAGCAACTGGGTGAGTAAGGCAATATTGCTTGCCTGGTCGTCCACCACCAGAATGCGGGCGGACAAAATTTCTTGTGGTGTGATGATCATGTGAGAGCCTTGCTTTGAAGTGAGCGAATGTTGTTGTCTGCGATTTGCTGCGAAAAAAGCAGCGCCTCGTCCAGCGAATGGAGAAACTCATGAAACCGAATCGGTTTGGTCACGTAGCGGAAAAATCCTGCCTGCAGGCCCGCCTGCACCTCGTGCGGCATGGCGCTGGCACTGAGGGCGACGACTGGAATGTGCGCGGTCGCCGGGTCGGCCCGCAAAGCTTGGAGGACTTGCGTGCCACTCATCCCTGGCAGATTAATGTCCATCACAATCACGCCCGGCCCATGGGCACGTGCAATTTCAAGCCCCAGCGTGCCGTGTGAGGCACTGAGCAGGCGATGCTGCGGCCTTTGGGCAAGCAGTTGCGCGACCAGTTCAAGATTGGCCGGATTGTCCTCAATGTGCAGCACCGTGTGGCCCGGGGGTTCCAGGGTGGCAGACTCCAAAGTTTGCGCTTGAGGCGCTGCATGACGGGTCAGCACTGCACCCGCGGGAACCGCTTCGACGTCGGTATCGGTATCGGCAAACGCAAGTGGCAGTTCGATCCAGAAATCACTGCCCTTACCCCATGTGCTATTCACACCGAGCTTGCCGTTCATGAGTTCGACGAGTCGCTTGCACATCACCAGACCGATTCCTGTACCCACGACCCCCGAGTGCTCTTGGCCGAGCCTGTTGAATACCTCAAACAGATGTTCCAACTGATCGGGCGTCATTCCCAAACCGGTATCCTGAATGCTGATGTGCAGGCGCAGTCCGTCCACCTGGTAGCAGCGCACGCTGATGCATCCGCCATCGCGGTTGTATTTGACGCTGTTGGACAGCAAATTGAGCAGCACTTGCTTGACGCGAATCGGGTCGGCGAAGCTCAGGTGCCGGGAATTGGGAGCCGGGTAGGACACCGACAGGTTGCGCTTGTCGGCCAAAGGCCCAATGATGGCGGCGCATTCCTGCAGCACGGCGTCCAGAGATACGGTGGTGGGATCCATACTGAGTTTGCCGGCTTCAATGGCAGCCAGGTCCAGCGTGTCGTTAACCAGTTCGAGCAGATACCAGCCGGCTTTAAGAACCTGGGAAAGCCCTTGCTCCTGGGCCTTCGTTGGCGGCGGCGCGCTCGATAGCATCAACTGTGTAAAACCCAAAATCGAGTTCAGCGGCGTACGCAGTTCGTGGCTCATATTGGCCAGAAAATCGGATTTGGCACGGTTGGCAGATACCGCGTCAATCAGCGCCTCATGGAGCCGACCCTCCATGATTTTTCGCTCCGTAATGTTGTTGAAAAGAATGCCCAGTTGCCTGTCGGCAGGATCGCCAAAGCGAAACGCATACAGATCAAACCATCTATCAATGTGCTGTACGTAATCCACCAGCCGGACGGGCGCGCCGGTTTGCACCACTTTCCCATACGCCTGAAGCCAATGTTTTTCGAAGTCTGGAATCAGCTGCAGAATCGTTTTGCCCACCACACCACTGAGTCCGGTTTGTTTTTCAAACGACTGGCTAACCTCCAGAAACCGGTAGTTCACGGCCTCGTCCTGCGCATCAAACATCATTTCGACGATGCAATAGCCTTCGTCGATGGAATTGAACAATGAGCGATAGCGTGCTTCGGACCTCTCCAGCGCGTGCCTTGCTACTTCGTGCATTTTCTGCAACTTGTAGCGGTCTATCGAATTTTCCACAGCGCGGCACAAGCTCTGGGTCGTTGTCCAGCTTTTGCCGATGTAGTCTTGCGCGCCGGCTTGCAGCAAGTTCATGCCTTCATTCGCCTGCACGCCTTCCCAGCCCGTGATGACGACCACCGGACAGGGTGGAAGGCCCGATGCGCGGCACAGCGCGGTCAACATTTGCGTGGCATTTTGGTCTGGCAGGTTGAAGTCCAGCAATACGCAGTCGAAGGGTTTCGCCCTGCCTGACAAACTTTGCGTCTGGTTATCCAGAACCTTCTGCAAGCCTGCAAGGCCCAGTTCTGCCTCTGCGAAGTGGCAGGTGCGGCCCGAGCCGGCCAGCAACATCTGCCTGAAATCGTCGCGGTCATCGGCATTGTCATCAATGATCAGGATGTGCCAGTGCGTGCTGTCACCCATCACCGCTCCAGTGACCGCGCGGTCGGCAGCACCACCGTACCGAGCCAGTAGGTCAACAGGGTTTGCAACACCATCAGGTGCTCGCTGTGGCTTACTGGTTTGACGTGGAACGCGTTGGCACCGTGGGCATAGCAAAAATCCACGTCACGCGGATTGGCGGAGGTGCTCAACACCACCAGCGGAATGGCACTGAGCTGTGCGTCTGCGTGGATTTGCGCCAGCGCCTCACGTCCATCGCCGTGCGGCGTATTGAGGTCGAGTAGCACCAGTGCGGCTTGCGCCCTGGGGTGGCCTGCGAGCCCCCTGAGCAGCAGCAGGCAATCATCCCCCGTCAAAGCCCGGCGAATATCGTGTTGAACGCCCGCCAAAGCCGCAGCCTTCAGGACGGTGTCAAAGTCTTCATCCGAATCCTCGACCACCACCACCGGATGCGCCTTGCCGAAGCCTTTCACCTGCAGCAGCGTGAAGGCCAATTCCAATGGGTCAGCGGCAATCATGGCGTGGCTCCATGCGTTCCCGGCAACGTGAAATAAAAGCTGCTGCCCCCGCCCGGGGTGGACTCCAGCCAGATAGCGCCGCCATGGCGCTGCACCACTTTTTGAACCACCGTCAGCCCAGCACCCATGCCGCCGCCAAACTCGTCGCGTCCATGCAGGCGTTTGAACATGCGAAAAATTTGGTCGAAATGCCGTGCCTCAATACCGATGCCATCGTCGCGCACGCAGTAAATCGTATGCCCCTTGGCCTGCGGGGGTGCCGTTTGGCTCCTGGAGGCGTCGTCTGCAGCGGTGTAGGTGATCTCCACCAACGGCAGCGCGTGCCGGTTGTACTTGATGGCGTTGCTGGCGAGGTTGCTGAAAATTTCACGCACCCGCACCGCATTGCACGCAATGGTGGGCAGGGGCCGGGGTATGCTGATGCGACAGCTCCGGTCAGCCCTGCGCGCACCGACCATCTCCAGCGCGTCTTCGACCAGCTCGTTGAGGTTGACCGTTTCGAAATCCAGGTTCGTTCGACCGACTCTTGAGAAATGCAGCAGCGAGTTGAGCAGACTGTCCATGCGCAGTGTCAGACGCATCAGGCTTTCCAGGCGTTCGCGGTCGTCCACCGACATCGTCAATGCGTTTTCCAGCAACTGGTGGGCATAGCGGTGAATGCCGCGCAGTGGTTCCTTGAGGTCATGGGAAGCCACGTAGGCAAATGCGTCGAGCTCTTCGTTGCTGGCCGTCAGGTCAACATTCATGTCAGAGAGCTGCGCGGTCTGCGAGATCACCAGTTCCATCACCAGCTGACGCAGGCGCAGCGCCAATTCGACTTCCAGCTTGTTCCAGGGGAGCGAGCGGTCGCGTACCGACTCCAGGAACAGTTCAAACGATCGGCGCGGCGTTAAACGTGGTCCGTTAGGACCGGTCACCAGCGGCTTGTCCTCGGGCTTGCCCGCCCAGCGAATCGTTTGCAGTGTCTCGGGGCGAAACCACATGATCAGGTCGCGCCGCAAGCGCGATACCCGCACGGCAATCACGCCGCTGGCAACATTGGCAAACGCGTGACCGGCCGGGTATTCGCGGGCCAGGGCGTCCGTAACAAATGCCGGGCGCCCGATGGAGTCAAAGTCGGTGCGCGCGTTGAGCCATTGCGCCAGGGCATCGAGTTGCTCCACCGATGGCGTATTGCCAGCACACCACCAGCGGTCCCGGTGATAGAGCGCTGCGCCCTCGGCTTCCATCGCGTCCAGCAGCGAGGGCTCCTCATCGGACAAGGCCAGCAAGTTGCCCTCCAGAGCCGCCTTGACCAAGAGCTTATGGTGCACGCTATCCGCCTTGACGCGGTAGGCCAGTTGCTCGACACGCTCGGTGGCCCTGAGCTGGAGGGAGGCCACCTGGGCCAGCAGTTCGCAGGCCGACCGCAACGGGTGTGAAAACTCGGTGGGCGCCATGTGGTGGCACGCGATCATCCCCCACAGTTCTCCCTCGATCAGAATCGGCATCGTCAGCGTCGCCGCCACACCCATATTGGCCAGGTAATCGGTGTACATGATGGAGGCGCCGCGCAGTGCGCAATAGGTCATGTTCAAAGGCTTTCCGGTGTCCGGATTGGCCAGTGGCGACATCTCAACCAGTGGCCCTGCAGCGTTGGGAACCGGCCTGATCCAGATGCGTTTGTAGATGTCCCGGGCGGGTTGGGGGATGTCTGCTTCCGGATAGTGCAAGCCCAGCCACGCCGGCAGGTCGTCGCGCTTGGTTTCTGCAACTACTTCACCGTGGTTGTCCGCATGGAACCGGTACACCATCACACGGTCCAGGCCCGTGATCTCACGTACCTCTTCTGCGACCTGCTGGCAAAAGGCCTTCAAGCCCTTGGCGGCCTGCAGGCGGCGAACGGCGTTGGTCACCCGGGCAAAAAAATCGCCGTCGGTGGACACACTGGTGCGGCCCGTCACTTCAAACTCCAGCAACAACACGCCTTCAAGGGTGTGCACGCAGACGTCGAGCGCACGTCCGTCGCGTGCTTCCATCGTGAAAGCGTAAACCACGTTGCGCTCCAGCGCTTCCTGCTCGAGCATGTTGTGCAGCCGTTGCAGATGGTGCAGACCGATCACCTGCGCGATGGGCGCTCCCAGGAGCGTGCGACCATCCACCGGGAAAAATTCCTCGGCGTTTTCGCTGATTTGCAGGATTGCCATGTCGGCCAAACGTACGGATACCAAAACGCCGTGGGCCTGAATACAGCCCGGCGTCTGCACCGGCTCACTCTCACAGCTGGCTATAGAAGTTCCATGGCGCTTGATGCTGTAGGTGCCGTTGGCCCAGTGCACGTCACCATCGGATGAAGCCAGATTAGGCGGGTTTTGGTTCATGGGCAACTGCCATTGGGGATCAGGTCGGAAACAGCCATTGGGTAAGTGTTTGGAACGTGGAGTTGGCAGCCGCAACGATGACGGCGTCGCGCGCCTCATCCTGTGCATGGTCTGTGTTGGCCAAAAGCATGGCGCAAAAAACTTTCCAGCGCGTGCCGGTTTGCGCACCATAACCATCGAAAAAAGAGCCGCCTGATTCAGGCGTCAGCCCCATGCGGTTTTGCAGATGCTGCGTGATGCGGCGTCCTCCCAGCGTAGCGCCCTCGATCACGTAAAGGCATCCAAGTAGTTGCTCGGGTGCATTCAGGTCCGGTAACGCTGCACAAAGTGGTGTTGTGTCAAGCGCCCAAGGACTGGTTCCCAGCGCCAGCAGGTCTTGCTTCAAGCGAGGTGTTTTTTGCCTGTCCGCGTAATCAAACGGTAACTGCTGCCAGTAGGGTGAGTCCATCAATTGAATTTCCAGCGGCGCGTAAAAGCCAAAAAAACCGGCAAGCACGCGGCAGTAATCTTCGCGGGAAAGGTTCGCACGCATCAGCGGCAGCTGATCCTCCAGCGCGCTGTGGCGGACGTTCGTGGCCAGCTTTAATCGTTTCAAAATCATGTGCCAGCCTCGATCCACAGACGTTCAATGTGCACGCAATCGTACTTTTCGACGACCTGCCGCATTCTGTGCAACGTCCTGTGGCCCGTATGTTCGGTAACGAACAGAATTGGGA
>CAIOLZ010000444.1 GCA_903859265.1 uncultured beta proteobacterium | reverse complement strand
GCTCAATACCCGAAGGCGCCTGAGATCCAGCGGCGCGGTAGATCAGGCCAACGATATTGTCGTGGTTTCAGGTCCGCTGCCGGTTGATGAAATCAACAAATGCCTGCGCATTACCGGCTATTGCCGCCGCATGCTTTCGCAACTGCGCACGCTGCCGCACGGCAAACGCCTGGCGCATTGATCACTCAAAAGTCTCGAACACCTCGTTGAGCCGGTCGATGTGGCGCGCACGTGCGCTGCCATCGATAAAACTGGCATTGAAGCTGTTGCTGGCCAGTGTGTGCGCCTGCTGCGCATCCAGCCCCAATGCCGCGAAGGTCTGCGTGAAATTCTCGTTGATGTAGCCGCCGAAATATGCAGGATCATCGGAGTTGATGGTTGCCACAATGCCGGCGTCCAGCATTCGCCCCAGGGTGTGCTGCCTGAGACTCGGGAACACACGCAATTTCAGATTGGACAGCGGGCACACCGTCAAAGGAATGCGGTCATGGACCAGGCGTTGCATCAGGCGCGCGTCCTTTATAGCCTGCACGCCATGGTCGATCCGCTCGACCTTGAGCACGTCAAGCGCGCTCCAGATGTAATCAGGTGGACCTTCCTCGCCCGCGTGGGCCACCAGCCGAAAGCCCAACTGCCGTGCCCGTGCGAATACCTTGGCAAATTTTTCGGGAGGATGCCCTAGCTCACTGCTGGCCAGCCCTATGCCCACCAGTTTGTCGCGCCACGGCATAGCCTGTTCCAGGCATTCAAAGGCCTCAAGCTCGCTCAGGTGGCGCAGAAAACACAAGATCAGCGAAGCCGTCATTCCGTACTTGGCCGGCGCGTCCATGCAGGCGCGGTGCAGTCCGTTGATCACAACGCTGGCTTCGATGCCGTGCCCAGTATGGGTCTGGGTATCGAAAAACAACTCGGTATGCACCACCTTGTCAGCCTGCGCCCGCGCCAAATAGGCACAGGCCATATCGTAGAAATCCTGTTCGGTTTTGAGCACTAGCGTGCCCGCGTGGTAGATATCCAAAAAGCTCTGCAGATTATCAAAAACATAGGCTTCTCGGACCGCCTGCGCACTGGGGTAGGAAAGCGCGATCCGATTGCGCTGTGCCATGGCAAACATCTGTTCGGGCTCCAGTGATCCCTCAATATGCATGTGCAGTTCAGCCTTGGGCATGGCGCGTAGCAAATCTGGCAAACGGCTCGGGTGAATGGGGCGAATCGACATCAGGTTTCCTTCACGGGTTTCATAAAAATTGCAGATAAAAAAAGGCCGCCCAAAGGCGGCCTTTCATACCTCATGACGGCACTATAAAGTGATTATTTTCCGCCAGGGATCTTGCCTTCCACGCCCTTGACGTAGAAGCTCAGACCGCCCAGGAATTTGTCATCGGCGACTTCATCTTTCTTCAACTGAACCTTGCCGGTGTTATCGGTGATGGGGCCTTTCCAGATCACAAAGCTGCCATCTTTGAGTCCAGCCTTGACTTCGTCAATCTTGGCCTTGGTTTCAGCAGGAACGTCATCCGCAATGGACACGAGATCGATCGCGCCTTCCTTGACACCCCACCATGCGTGACCGGTCGTCCATGTACCTTCCAGCACATCTTTGGTAGCCTTGATGTAATAAGGCGTCCAGTTGATCACGCTGGATGCAAGGTGGGCCTTGGGACCATAGGCGGTCATGTCAGAGTCCCAGCCGAAGGCGCGCTTGCCCTTGTCCTGCGCGGTCTTCAACACGGCAGGAGAGTCGGTGTTCTGGAACAGAATGTCAGCACCTCCGTTGATGAGCGACGTTGCAGCTTCGGTTTCTTTCGGTGGGTTGAACCATTCGTTCACCCATACCACTTTGGTCTTGACCTTCGGGTTGCTGCTCTGAGCACCCAGGGTAAAGCTGTTGATATTGCGGATCACCTCTGGAATTGGAACCGACGCCACCACGCCAAGCGTGTTCGACTTGGTCATCTTGCCGGCGATCACGCCAGCCATGTAAGCACCTTCGTAAGTGCGGCTGTCGTAGGTGCGCAGGTTGTCCGCCGTTTTGTAACCAGTGGCATGCTCGAACTTCACATCCTTGAAGTCCGGAGCGACCTTCAGCATGGTTTCCATGTAACCAAAGGTGGTGCCGAAAATGAGCTTGTTGCCCTGCGTCGCCATATCGCGAATCACGCGCTCTGCGTCCGCCGATTCAGGCACGTTCTCGACAAAGGAGGTAACGATCTTGTCGCCAAATTCTTTTTCGAGAGCCTTGCGTGCCGAGTCGTGCGCAAAGGTCCATCCGCCGTCACCCACCGGCCCGACATAGGCAAAAGCAATTTTCAAAGGCTCTGGTTTGGGCGCTGGTGCCGAAGCAGCCGGTGCGGGCGCAGGCGCGGGTGCTGGCTCTTCCTTCTTGCCGCATCCAACCAGTGCGGCACTTGCCACCGCGGTCAACGCTACCAGTTGCAGCAGCGAACGTTTTTGCATGTCTGTCATTTCAATTCCTTCTAAAAAAAACGAGGGTTTACGATCAAGAAATCAAGCGCCCGGATAAAAGGGTTTTCCAATGGAAGCGGGCATATTAATACGAATCCAGCGTGGATTTCGGGAAATCAGGGCCAGGACAACGATAGTAGCCAGATAGGGCAAGCTGCTTAGAAATTGGCTGGGAACATCGACACCTATACCCTGTAAATAAAACTGCAACATGGTGACACCACCAAATAGATACGCACCAAGCAACACCCGTGCCGGGCGCCATGTGGCGAATGTGGTGAGGGCCAGCGCAATCCAGCCTTTTCCGGCCACCATGCCCTCTACCCACAAAGGCGTATAAATGATCGAGATATAGGCACCGGCCAGGCCACACAAGGCGCCACCAGCGATTACTGCCAGCAGGCGGATCCGACGTACCGGGTAACCCAGCGCGTGTGCCGACTCCGGGCTCTCACCGACGCTGCGCAGAATCAGTCCGGCCCGCGTTCGGTATAAAAACCAGACCAGCGCTATTGCGAATAGCACTGTCAAATAGACCAACGGATGCTGGCGAAACAGGGCCGGGCCGACCAGCGGAATATCCGACAGGTATGGCACTGCAAAATTGGGCCGCTCCGGGATTTTTTCCTGCACGTAGGCAATCCCGGCAAACGCTGAAAAACCGGCTCCAAACAGGCTGAGCGCAAGGCCCGTGGCGTATTGGTTGGTATTGAGCCAAATTACCAGCAGGCCAAAGAGGCCCGCCAGCAGCGCCCCAGCGCCCATGCCGGCGGCAAAACCCATCAGGTCGCTGCCGGTATGGACCACGGTGGCGAAACCGGCAATCGCGGCGCACAGCATCATGCCCTCTGCACCAAGGTTGACGATGCCCGCTTTCTCATTGATCAGCAGACCCAGCGACGCAATCGCCAGTACCGTCCCGGCATTGAGCGTGGCGGCAATCAACAGGGCATACGATTCCATCACTGGCCTCCCCGCGCGATCTCGGGCGCGACTGATTTCCACTGCAACCGGTAATTGACAAGGGTGTCACAGGCCAGAAGGCTAAACAGCAACAAGCCCTGAAACACGCCGGTCAGTGATTTGGGAAGTCCCAGCCGTGATTGTGCCAACTCGCCACCGATATAGAACATGCTCATC